>WQYJ01000045.1 GCA_009781325.1 Propionibacteriaceae bacterium
CAACAGTCCCTAAGCCCACCCCGGTCATCCTGCCGTAGGCAGGACCCCCGGAAGCCGATGTGTGGACTTGGGTACAGGAAACTGGCAACACTCCCTAAGCCCACCCCGGTCATCCTGCCGTAGGCAGGACCCCCGGAAGCCGATGTGTGGACTTGGGTACAAGAAAACTTACAACAGACCCTACGTTGGCCGCCGGGGGTCCTGCCTACGGCAGGATGACCGGGTGGGACAGACCCTACGTTGGCCGCCGGGGGTCCTGCCTACGGCAGGATGACCGGGTGGGACAGGCTCTACGTCTACCGCGTGGGAGCAATGTGAAAGGAATGATGATGGCAGAAGCGAAAACGCAGGAGAAACGCCCTTCGGCGGCTCCGATTGATCCGCGCCTAATTAAGCGCGCCCGGGCAACGCGTACCTATATGATCGCCGGTGTAGTAGTCGGTTCACTGATGGCAGTGCTCATCCTGGGCCAAGCCCACCTACTGTCAGGCACCATCGCCTCAGTCTTCGAAACCCACACCCTCACAGGCCTCACCGGAGCCCTCATCATTCTCGTTGTCGTCCTCATTGGACGAGCAATCCTAGCCTGGGCCTCATCCTGGCTCGCTCAGCGTACCTCAGCAGCAGTCAAGTCCCAGCTTCGCCAAGACATCCTCAGTTCCCGCCTGGGCTCACCAGCCCACCTAACATCCTCGTCCTCTAACCTAGTGACCCTAGTCACCCACGGATTGGACTCCCTCGACGGCTACTTCTCCAAGTACCTCCCCCAGCTCCTCCTAGCAGTGACCGTACCGGTGATCGTCGGGATCTACATCCTCGTCTCCGATTGGCGCTCATTCCTGGTCATCTTGGCCACCATCCCCTTCATCCCAGCCTTGATGATGCTCGTCGGCTGGACCACTCAGCGCAAGGTCTCCCAGCGCTGGAAATATCAATCCCGCCTCGCCAGCCACTTCGCAGACCTCATCGCCGGTCTGCCCACTCTCCAGGTCTTCGGCCGCGCCAAGGCCCAAGCCGAGGGACTCAAGCGTACGGAACACGCCAACCAGCGCGAAACCATGGGGATCCTGCGCTTAGCCTTCCTCTCAGCCTTCGTCCTAGAGATGTTCTCCACCATCGCCGTAGCTGTGATCGCTCTGATCATCGGTACGCGCCTGGTTTACTCCCAGATGGAGTTCTCCACCGCCCTGCTGATCCTGATCCTCGCCCCTGAGGTCTACCTTCCAATCCGCCAGGTCGGCGTTCACTACCACGATTCAGCCCATGGGCTCGCCGCAGCAGAAGCTGCCTTTGCCGAGATCGATCGCCGTGTGGGTGAGGCTGATTCTGACCTGCCAGCGATCATCCCAGACTCTGGCAGCTATGACCCCTCGATCCAAGTACGCAACCTCACCTACACATATCCAGGCTCAGACACGATCGTGGGCCCCTTCGATCTTGATGTCACCCCCGGTGAGATCCTGGCTCTAGCAGGGAAATCAGGCGGCGGAAAGACCACTCTGTTGAACTGTGTCCTCGGTTTCCTCACCCCAGAATCACCCCCTGGTGCCGATCCCATGCTGACCCTGTCAGGGATCAACTCCAATCAGATTGATTGGGAGGTCTGGCGTGCAGGGATTGCGTACGTTCCCCAAATCCCAGGCATGATCAATGGCACGATCGCCGACAATATCCGCCTCGGTTTCCCCGAAGCCACCGAAGCCCAAGTACGCGCAGTTCTCACAGCAGCCGGAGCCTCTAACCTCGAACCCAACAGAGATGTCGGCGAAGAAGGCGAGGGACTCTCAGTAGGAGAACGCCGACGAGTCGGTATTGCCCGTGCTCTGGCACGTATCGAGTTGGGCGGCGCTCGCCTGTTGATCCTCGACGAACCCACGGCAGGTCTCGACACTGACACAGAAGCCAAAGTACTGCTCAGCGTACGTCAGTCCGGTGCCACCGCTGTCGTGGTATCCCACCGGCCTGCAGTCTTGGAAGCCGCTGATCGTGTGGTGGAAATCCATGCCGTAGCCCTGGCAGCAGTAGCTGCGAGTGAGGGTGAGGCACTCGTGTCGGAGCTCGCAGACCCCGCTGTTCAGGAAACTGACATTGAGCAAGCCGATAGCCCGGCCGAACCGCAAACCCAATACCCTCACAGTATCGATCAAGTACTTCCGGGCTTAGAGTTCAAGACTGCTTCGTCCAAGGATGCCACACAGCAGATCCAGGATCAGCCCGAGGTTGTTCTCAAACCCCTGAAGAAGGGCGGCTCCCCGCTGATGCGGCTGGTGTTCGCCCTGCTGGATTCTGTACCCAATGCCAAGTTCCGCCTCTTCCTCGCCATTGTGATTGCCGCTTGTGCTTCCGGGGCCGCCATTGCGCTGATGGGTGTTTCAGCGTGGCTGATCTCCCTGGCTGCTCAGCATCCGCCGTATTTGGATCTGTCGATTGCGGCTGTGGGCGTACGCTTCTTCGGAATCTCGCGCGGTGTCTTCAGATATCTCGAACGCCTGGTGGGCCATCAAGTAGCCCTCTCGATGCAGTCTGCGCTGAGGATGAAGACCTATCAGACCCTGGCTAAGACGACCCTTTTGGGCCGCCGCCAAGGTGACCTGTTGGTACGCGTAGTCTCCGATGTCGCGGCTATTGAGGACATCATCGTACGCATCGTCCAACCCTTCCTCGCCGCGAGCCTGGTTGTTGTCGGTGTCTGCGCTCTGCTGGCACGGTTCTCCATCGGGGCATCCCTGGCGATCCTCGTCAGTGCTATCGTCGGGGGCATCATCGTACCCTGGCTGACTCAGCGGGTCTCCCTCCAAGCCGACGAGGCCATGGTTCCACTGCGCGGTGAGATGGGTGTTGTGGTTCATGACCTATCCCGCAACGCCATCGATCTGGCAGCCTACGGAGCCCAGGCCAAGGCCCTTGCCCGCCTGGCGGCGATCGATCTGGAGCTGAGGAAGAACGAGGAGCGTGCAGCCTGGGCCAAGGGTATTGGTGCCGGTCTGCAGATGCTTGCCTCGGGTATCGGCTTTATCGGCGGGTTGTGGATCGGTTCGATTGCCGTCGCTAATGGCTCGATGGGAGAGCGGCTCTTAGCTGTTGTGGTGCTCGTACCTCTGGCCCTCCACGAGGTCTTTGCGAACTTCGCCCAAGCCGCCCAAACCTGGACCAGAGCTAGGGTGGCACTGAACAGAGTGACCGCGATCCTGGATGCCCCCCCTGTTGGTGTCGGCGACGTTGAGGTTCGCGCACAAAGCGAAGAACCCAGTCTTCACTGCAAGGACTTGGCTGTTGGTTGGCCGGGGTATCCGCCGGTGGCGACCGGACTCGAACTCGATGTCACAACTGGGCAAGCTGTGGGAGTGATGGGTCATTCCGGTGTCGGGAAGACCACACTGGCTGCGACGATCATGGGTTTGATTCCCAAGGTCGACGGGGAACTCACCAGTACGGGCCGAGTTGGTTACCTTGCCCAGGATGCTCACATCTTCACCACAACGATCGCTGAGAACGTACGTATCGGCAACAAGGATGCCACCGATGATGAAGTACGCGCTGCGCTGATTGAAGCTGGCCTCGACGTACCCTTGGACCGCGAAGTGGGCGAGATGGGGGTTGGCCTCTCAGGAGGTGAGGCCCGCCGACTTGCTTTGTCACGGCTGTTCGCGGGTAACTATCGCTTGCTGATCCTGGATGAGCCCACCGAGCATCTCGACAGAGAGACCGCCGATGCGCTGATGGATGAACTCTTCGCCGGAGTCCAGCAGCGTCCTGTGGTGGTGATCTCCCACGATGAGTCGGTTGCGGCGCGCTGCGACCGCGTACTCACGATGGACTGATCCAGGGCGTAGTTCGCCGGTCTTATTCCTGCTTGTCCGCCTTCTTCCGACGCGAAATAGGGTAGGAGCGGAAGGTGGGGATGACGAAGAGCACCATTGCCAGCAGACAGAGCAAGGTGGAGGCTGGGGCCAGCCATGAGCCGAGGAGCTCAGGGGACCCGGGTGTGATCAGGTATTCGATGTCATAGGAGCCGAGCAGGAAGAGCAGCAGACTTCCCAGGAAATATGTTGCGGCGACGACAAAGAACCCCAGTGACGTACGCGCTCTCGAAGTATCCGAGCCGACTAGAGTTGCGGCGAAAAGAAGCGGGATGACCACGACGACCACTCGCAGGATGAGCATCGCTGCTAAAGCATGCATCAGACCGGCTTCTTCAAAAGCTGCGGGCATGAAAATCGGGACACCTGGATATCCAGAGTCGATGAAGACTGTGATGAGCAAGAGCAGGTTTTGGACTGTCAGCAGGGTTGCAATGGCCAGGATAGCGAGGTGGGGCCGATGGCGTCCGAAGAGGAAGGCAGCCACTGTTGAACCGATCAGGATGATAATCGGCGGGATCAGAGCCCAACTGAAAGATGCCTGCGCGGTTAGCCAGTAGGGAAAGAGGATCAGATACCAGTCAAAGGGAAGGCTGATGGGAGCCTGGAGTATGGGGGTGACGGTTCCCTCGGGACTCAGCAGTGCGGTCATATAAACGGCTTGAAAGGTAGCCAGAACGGCTGCGATGAGGAAAAAAACCCCGGCCATGAGGCCAGCTTGGGGTGAGGTTCTCCACGTAGGGTCTTTGTCGGTGAGCCATGACCATCGACCAGGTGCTGGTTGGGGCTTCTCGTTATCGTCGCTGTCAGTTTTGGTTTGCTCTGTCCATGCTGCGCCATCCCACCATCTCATCAGTGACGAATCTGACGGGTCAGGGTACCAGTCTGGCAGGCGTTCTTGGGGAGCCCAACTCATGTTCTTAACCTACCAAGTTTGGGTAGGTACGCTTGAGGGTACGCGCCACGGCGAGCATCGGTGTCTTCTTGGAGGAGAATAGGCCCCGGTTTGGTCACTTCTGTTCGCGGACAAAGGTGTCGTGAATCCGTTCAGCTTCAGCGGTGAAATGAGCGGCAACACAGACCTCGGTATGAATGATCGATGGAGTGATTCGGATCTCTGAGGATGTCGGCTCCACTTGTCGCGGCGATGATTTTGGTGCTTCCGTTGGTGCGGGTTTCTCAACATCCTCTTCTTCGGGATGGGAGTCAGACAAAGACATGATTCCTGTCAGAGTTAAGCCCGCTGCCGCAGCAAAGGTCTCTGCTTTGCGGCGAGCGTCTCTGATCGCATCCACACATAGAGCAATCTTCAGTTCGTTTTCGATATCGGGAGACAGGCTCCAATCGATTCTTTGTACACGGACTACGTCGTGGGGTTGAGTGAAGATCCATTGACTCATAACCTGGAAATCAGTGAAGGTGACAGAGACCTCCACTGCCTCCGAATAGGCGACTCCAATGTCGTCTTCCCAGGTTCGCTGAGAGATTTGGGTAATAGAGGGATCGTGAACTGCTTGAGGGTGGGAGCGCATGAGACGTTGAATAACATCCATCACTGTACCCACCGCAGCCATCACTGATCGATGGGTCATTTCCCACTCGCGTCCAAATTGACTGACTTGCAGCCGGAGTATCGCTCGATTCGGTGAGCGGCTATCCCGCGCGCAGCCATAAACCTTAATGTCGGTCGTTGACATAAGACAACTGTAGCTTATTGAGAGCTTGGTGAAAGCCGAATCCTACGAACGATGAAAGCTTGCTTGCCTATTTGAGTAGGGGTGAGAATTACACTGGTGTAATTCCTACCTGTCAGCCGAAGACGACGCCGAAGGTCGGCAGGGTCAATATCGAGTCCACGGACCTTGATTTCCAGGCTTCCGATCTGCTGTTCGCGTACCCATGCTCGAAGAGTCTTTTCCGAGAAAGGCATGCAGTGGAGGACTTCAAAAACTTCGGCGAAAGGTGAGTGGACTTCTGCATCGCCGGTGAGGTAAGCAACTGATTCTGCCAGCGGGTGAGTCGATGTGAGTTCAGCCAGGGCAGCAAGCCCGCGTGCACGGATCACTGCAGGATCAGGCTCATAAATGTATCGGCCTATCGCCCCAGGGCTCGGCAAGGGCTCCGCAGTTATGCACAGCGTGTAGGGCCTAGAGTCAGTGTACTCAACCCCCCGGTCATCCTGCCAAAGGCAGGACCCCCGGCGGCCAACGTAGGGTCTGGAGTCAGGGTCCTCAACCCCCGGGCGGCGAATGTAGGGTTTGGAGTCAGGGTGCTCAACCCCCGGGCGGCGAATGTAGGGTCTGGAATCAGGGTACTCAACCCCCCGGTCATCCTGCCGCAGGCAGGACCCCCGGCGGCCAACGTAGGGTCCGGAGTTAGGCTGCTCGCTAAAGTCCATAGTTTGGCTTCCGGGGGTCCTGCCTTCGGCAGGATGACCGGGGGGTTGAGTACTCACTGCCAGCACAACAGCCTGACGGCACCCAACACCACCCGCCCAAGACCACACAGTTGTCTCCACAAGTTCCCGCCTATGAGACACCCATGTAACATCCACCCCCTCTGGAAGAAGATGACGCGGAAACCCAGGAGCCAGTTTCACCACAACCGGACCCTGAGCCTCATCAAAGATAGACGTCACAAACTCCCAGGATGGGCTCAGATCCCGAATATCCCAAGATCTCCCGCGCGAAGTACGCCGTGCCGGGTCCAAGAAGATCGCTGTCAATCCTTCCTGAGTTGTTGCCAGTCCCCCAAGGTCAGACAACCAACTGCCTGAGTCCTCCAAATCCTGCACAAGCACCTGTGCCGTACCAGAGCCAAGGTGGAGATTAGCATCCGCAAGAATAGCCGTAACAGGATCACGCTCGATACCAATCACCGTCATCCCAGCTTCCTGGCAAGCCAAGGCATCGATTCCCAACCCGCATCCAGCATCAATGACCCTGGTAACACCCATGGCCGCCATCCGCTCAGCCCTCCAGATAGCCACCTCCCATCGAGTCGCCTGCTCCAAGCCCGCAGCAGTAAAAAAGACCCGATCTGCAAGATCCCCAAGTTTCGTACGCGCCCGCCTGCGCAGATGCTCCAAATCAAGCACGGCCGCAGCCAGGTGCGGCTCCAAGGACTGCCGCAAGATCGTACCTGCGCTCAGCGACGACGGATCAGCGAACCCATGAGCCTGGTCAATGAAGGGTTGGGCCTCAGCCGAAACCAGCCAGTGAGCAACAGAGGTATCCATACCCTTAACTTTGCCAGATCAGACGTGACAGCAGGTAGCAACCCAACCCACGGGCCATGGGAACCCAACCCGGGTCATCCTGCCGCCAGGCAGGACCCCCGGAAGCCGACGTTTGGACGTGGGTAAGGATCTACCCCTAGACCCTACGTCGGCCGCCGGGGGTCAGCCCACCCCACAAAGTGTCCTCGCTACGCTGCGGTACTTTGCGGGGACCCCGGGTCCTGCCTGGCGGCAGGATGACCGGGGGTTGAGTGTGACAAAAAGGACCGTCCCCTATGTCACTCGTCCCGCTGCCACGACCGTCTCCTCACTAGCGTTTTTATGGCACCATGGACTCATGGAGTTTCAACATACGGGGGCCCGCTTTGAGGCCCTTGAGGGCGGAGAAGTTGTCGGTTGGCTGAACTATACGCTGAAGTCTGATACCGCATCTATGACTCATACGATCGTCCCGGAGAGATTTGGGGGGCGCGGAGTAGGCAAAGCGCTGGTGGGTTTTGCGTTGGAGTACGCCCGCGACCAGCACTGGTCCGTCCTCCCGCACTGCTCCTTCATTGCGGACTACATCAAGAAGAATCCCGAGTTCCTCCCACTCGTACCCGAAGACCGCCGCGCTGCTTTCTTCCTGACGTAACAGGGGGCCGAAAAACATACCACGGGGCCTGGCCCCCTGGCATGGGAACCCAACCCCTGGTCATCCTGCCGCAGGCAGGACCCCCGGCAGCCAACGTAGGGACTTGGGGAAGGATCAAACATACCACGGGGCCTGGCCCCCTGGTATGGGAACCCAACCCCTGGTCATCCTGCCGCAGGCAGGACCCCCGGCAGCCAACGTAGGGACTTGGGGAAGGATCTACCCATAGACCCTACGTCGGCTGCCGGGGGTCCTGCCTGGCGGCAGGATGACCGGGGGACACAATGATCGTCCCCCTGGCATGTCGTCACCCGGAGCTTCGCGTACGATATGACTATGAACGATGAGGTACGCCTAGGTGAACTCAGGGTGGGAGATCGGTTGTACTCTGGTGAAGAAGTTGAGGTCACGGCAGAGGAGATCATGGCTTTTGCCAGGGACTATGACCCGCAGCCTGGGCATCTCAGCGAAGAGACAGCCCAGGGGACACCCTTTATGTCATTGGCGGCATCTGGCTGGCACACAGCCGCACTGACGATGCGGCTTCTCGTTGGGCTGGGGATCGCCGGTTCCATCGGGATCTCTGTTTCACTGACGTGGCCCACTCCCACGCGTCCTGGAGACCGGCTCCATATTGACGGACATGTCACCAGTAAGCGACTCTCTGAATCCAGACCTGATCGTGAGATCCTCATTTTGGAGTACGAGACCATCAACCAGTCGGGGGAGATTCGCCAGCGTACTCAAGCAGTCGTGATGACCCAAGGGTGATAGCGGAAGCAGCGAAAAATAGGAGGGAGCCGCCCTGGACCAGCTCGCAGGGCGACTCCCAGCTTTCACTCAGATGATGACCGTAATGTCCCCGTTGTTGGACGGTTCAGCATCTGTGTGTTTAGTTTCTGGGTATCAGCATGATTGGTGATGCAGGTGATGATTGTGCTGGAAAAAGCAAAGCCGAATGTCATTCGGTTTTCCGAAGCACTGCTCATCTTCTCTCCTTTGAATAGATGCTGCTAACCGGACCTCTCAACTCCAGCAATACCTAGCCTAAACTAAAAACCCCTTGAAAACAACGTTAAATGGATATTTGTTTACTAGTAACCCCCCGATCGGAAACAGATCAAGGGGTCGGCTCCTCGTGGGTAAGGAACCGACCCCTCGATCATGTGGCTCTGGTGATCCCACCAGAGTTATCTACTAACACGATGGTTTCAGAAGTACTCCTGATTTCAGCATGTTCAGCATCTGTGTGTTCTGATCTGCTGTACCAGAGTAGTTTCCGATCCCGTTCACGCCAGCAATGCTGGCTCTGAACGTAAATGAGGTGTCCCTTGCACCAACTGCAGCGAGGCCATCGACAATTGACGAGGAGGAACCGGTGTACTGCGGATACGTGCAGTTAACAACCTGCGGCGGTGCAGAGGTTGGTGCCGGTGCCGGAGCAGGCGCCGGGGCTGGCGCTGGAGCCGGTGCGGGCGCTGGCGCGTATGTTGGGGACGCACAGCTTGGCTTCTGCAGGATTCCTGCTTTGAGCATGTTCAACATCTGCGCGTTTTGTTCTGCTGTTCCGGAGTAGTTGCTGATCCCGTTCACAGCAGCGATGCTAGCTCTGAACGTGTATGTGGTGTCGGATGCTCCTACGGCAGCGAGAGCTTCGCTGATTGAATACGAGGAACCGGTGTACTGCGGATAGACACAGCTAGGTACCACTGGTGCCGAGGTTGGTGCCGGTGCCGGAGCAGGTGCCGGTGCGGGAGCAGGTGCCGGAGCTGGTGCCGGTGCCGGTGCAGGCAGGTATGTAGCAAGTACGCAGGTGGGTTTCTGCAAGCTGCCTGCCTTGAGAAGGTTGAGCATCCGGGTATTCTGGTCGGCTGTTCCGGTGTAGTTACTGATTCCGTTGAGGGAAGCGATTTTGCTTCTATTGCTGTAGGAAGTGTCTGATTCACCAACAGCAGCCAGTGCGTCGCTGATCGAGTTAGACGACCCTGCGTACCTCGGATAGACACACCCTGGAACCGACGGTGCTGGTGCAGGTGCTGGTGCAGGTGCTGGAGCCTGAGCCTGTATCGTCATCGCACAACTGGGATTCTTCAGCGTTCCTGCTTTGAGCATGTTCAGCATCCGTGTGTTCTGGTCAGCGGTGCCGGTGTAGTTGCTGATGCTGTTTGCTGCAGCAATCTTTGCGCGGTAGTTGTACGAGGTGTCCGATACGCCAACCGCTGCCAGCGCGGTGGTGATGGAGCCGGAGGACCCTGTGTACCTCGGATAGACACACCCGGAAGTGCTAGGTGCCTGGGTCTGAGGGGGAAGCGTATTTTGTATCGTCATCGCGCAACCAGGCTTCTTCAACGTCCCTGCTTTAAGCATGTTCAGCATCCGTGTGTTCTGGTCAGCGGTGCCGGTGTAATTGCTGATGCCGTTGGCGGAAGCAATCTTTGAGCGGTTGGTGTAGGAGGTGTCTGAGACTCCCACTGCTGCTAGTGCTGTGGTGATGGAGCCAGAGGACCCGGTGTACTTCGGATAAACGCAGGTAGATGTCGAGGATGTCTGCTGCGAGGGGGATGGTGCAGGAGCGGGTGCGGGCGCCTGTGCTGAACCGAAGGTGGTCGATGAACCTGGTGGACGCAAAACATAGTGATAGTCCTTCATAACATGTTTATCATCATAAGTAACCGTTTCGATTTCGTGCCCATTTTGATCACCCGAGGCACCGCATTTCCAGAAGCCAGCCTCTTTATAGCATGACAACGCACCATTGGTCGTGGCATGAGTGACGAATAGTGCCATGGACGAGGTGGTGAATGGAATGCTTATTGAGGTTGTGACCATAATCGTATGACCGCCCTTAGCGGAAGTCGGAACGCGAAGAAGAACGTCACCCGCTCTCAGACCGGCACCGGTGGACTTGTTGACAGAACTGGTGACATTGGTGAAGCCAAGGGATTCAAGATGAGCCTTCATCATGGACGTGGTGCCGCTTGGGCTGGTTTTGAATCCAGCAATATTGAGTGCAGTTAGAACTAAAGAACTGCAGTCATAGTCAACTCCGCCATTGCGCTTGCTCTGGTCGTAGCCATGACTGTTGTCGGCTGCGATGCCGACAATCCATGTGGTGGCTGTGGTAATGGATGACGCAGCTTGGGAAGCCGGAGCCAGAACGCTGACGGCGCCGGCAATGAGGGTGAAGCTCAGTGCCATACCGATGAGCGTACGTATGGGTTTATGTGTAGATGTCTTTGTAGTAGTCATTCTCTTTCTCCTTGTCCTAAGACATTCGTACTAGCATCGTTTTATGCTGATATTAAAGAGACTACGAGCAGTGTCATCATGAAACCATGGGGGTTTATCTCCATAACAAGATATAGCCCCGCTTTGGCCTTCCAGCCCGAATCTGGCTAGCATGGGTCGCATGCTCGGATACTTTGGCCCCCCCGGTACGTTCACGCACCAAGCTCTTCTCAGTCTGTCCTTTGACGAAGTCACCCAGCCTTTCCCCTCAGTGGGAGCGACTCTGGATGCCGTACGTCAGGGTGATGTTCGTGCGGGTTTGGTACCCATTGAGAACTCGGTGGAGGGAGGGGTCTCGGCGACGATCGACAACCTCGCTTCGGGCCAGCCGCTGCAGATCATGGCAGAGGTTCTGCTGCCAGTGAGTTTCGGATTGTATGTACGCCCAGGGACCAGACTTGAGGATGTCACAGGAATCATCACCCACTCCCATGCTGCTGCCCAAGTACGCGGCTGGATCGCGGAAAACCTGCCAAACGCCAGTATCACCGAGCAGGGATCCACGGCTGCCGGGGCTGCTGAGGTCTCCAACCCGGAGTCATCCTTCAATGGTGCGGTCTGCGCAGCGGTCGCCGCACAACTTTATGGTCTGGTTCCTGTGGCCACCGAAATTGGGGACAACTCTGAGGCAGTCACTCGCTTCGTCTTAGTGTCTAAGCCCTTTGCGCCGGACCCTCCGAGCGGGTACGACAAGACCTCTGTTGTGGTCCACCATCGCAGCGATCACCCCGGAGCGCTGATGGAAACCCTCCAGCAGTTTGCCCTGAGAGGGATCAACCTGTGCCGGATCGAATCCCGCCCCGAAAAAGACAAGATGGGCAACTACTACTTTTCTATCGACGCCGAGGGCCACATCCAAGAACGCCGCCTCCAGGAGGCGATCATGGGCCTGCACCGTACCTGCCGCGAACTGACATTCCTGGGCTCCTACCCACGAGCCGACAAGGTCCCCCAAGCAGTCGAACAAGGCACAACCGACGCCGACTTCACCGAAGCCAACACCTGGCTTGGAGGAATTCTTCGCTAGGGAACGTGACAATCGGGACGATGAAACAAAGGGTCCTTTTTGTCACTCCACCCCCGGTCATCCTGCCGAAGGCAGGACCCCCGGAAGCCAACGTAGGGTCTTGGGTATAGATCTGTACCACAGTCCATAGATC
>WQYJ01000046.1 GCA_009781325.1 Propionibacteriaceae bacterium
GCATCGAAGACAAAGCGAACAGGATCACTGCGCCCACCGATACTCAGCGGGTGGATTTCTACCTTGGGGGTGGCGGTTGTCAGAGATGGGCAGACCTCCAGCATGTGGGCTCCAAGGCTCTTCTCAGCACCAGGAACCAGGTGATAGGTATAGTCCTCCATCAACGATGCACCGCCTGGAAGACCGGCGCCCATGACCTTGGCTACCCTCACCAGCATGGCTGTCTTCCAGTCCCCTTCTGCTCCGAAGCCATATCCCTGGGCACTCAGCCTTTGGACCGACATTCCTGGCAATTGTTCCAATGCTCCAAGATCCTCGAAGTTGGTAGTGAAGGCCTTCGCATCATGGGTTTCCAGGAAGGAGCGCATCGCGATTTCCAGTTTGGCTGAATACACCAAGGACGAGTGCCTCTCCCCTCCACCACGCAGTTCCTGGGCAACCTCATAGAGATCTTCATACTCGCGGGCTAGTTTTTCAGCCTCTGCGTCACCAATACTGGCAACCACATCGACTAGATCATTGACCCCATAGGTACTCACTGATGTCCCAAAGATCACCTCAGCCTCAGTACGATCACCATCGGTGACTGCCACATTGCGCATATTGTCACCGAAGCGAACCAGATTTAGATTGCGCGCGGCTGCGTATCCAGCAGCAGCACGGCTCCAGATGTCTATTTCAGCCCTGACGTGAGGATTCGAAACATGCCCCACGATAGTGGCTCTGGAGATTCCCATGCGTGTTTCGATGTACGCGAACTCGCGATCACCATGGGCTGCCTGATTGAGATTCATGAAGTCCATGTCGATTTCTGCCCACGGCAGTTCGGTATTTGCTTGTGTATGCAGGTGCAGCAAGGGCTTATCGAGCACGTCGAGCCCTGCAATCCACATCTTTGCCGGTGAAAAGGTATGCATCCAGGCGATCACACCGATGCAATCATCATCACTATTAGCAGCGAGCATCTGGCGGCGAATAGCATCTTTGCTTGTCAGTGTTGGTTTCCAGAGGATGGATATGGCAAGATCGCCGCGGTTCAGGTCGTCGACAATCCCACGCGAATTCTGAGCGACCTGGGCAAGAGTCACTTCACCGTACATCTCCTGGGATCCAGTGAGAAACCATAGGCTAGACATGATGCGCCTTCCTTCTTAGGGCCTACTGCCCGTATTTCGTGGTGTACCGTTCGTACAACCGGTCAATGTCTGATTGATCAATGCGTGTCACCTCACCAAGCTGGCGGGCAACATGGACTGTCTTGGCGACTTCCTCGCACATCGCTGCTGCCCGGACAGCATCACGGGCATCTTTACCGATGGTGAAAACCCCGTGAGCAGCCATGAGTACCGCTGGAGAGCGCGAATCACGCAGGGTCTCCACGATGCCGCGTCCGATAGAGTCATCCCCGATGAGCGCAAAGGGGCCAACGGGGATATCTCCGCCGAAGGCATCACCCATCATCGTGAGCACGCACGGGATCGGTTCCCGTCTGGCAGCCCAGGCGGTGGCATAGGTAGAGTGGGTGTGCACCACACCGCCCACCTCGGGCATGTGCCGATAGACATACCCATGAGCGAAAGTATCGGAACTTGGCGACAGATCACCCATCACAAGATTCCCATCAAAATCGGTGACAACCATCGACTCGGGCGTCAGCGCATCATAAGCGACACCTGAAGGTTTGATCACCATCAAGTCAGCATCGGGTACTCGTGCAGAGATATTTCCGGCCGTCCAGACAACCAGTTCCCAGCGGATGAGTTCGTTGTGCAGCGCTGCTACTTCTTTACGCAGCGCTTCAATTCGGGTGAGCAATTCGGCGTCCATGGTCGTCCTCTCAGCTTGATTCCACCGCAATGGGTTGGATGGCCAACCCCTTTTCGTACGCTGCCAGGAAGCGTACATAGCCGTCCTGATCTGCGGGATCTGGGGCCACGGTATTTACCTCAGCTCCAGCGAAAACCACCGAATCAAGGTACTCGGTCAGTGTGAGGCCCTGATGGTGCATGGAGAACCCCGCGAGTACAGCCATGCCCCACGCTCCTCCTTCTGCTGCTGCGGACCCCACACTGACCTTCGTACCCAGTGCCGCCGCGAGAAGACGTTGTGCAACTGACTTCGTGGTGAAAAGCCCTCCATGGGCGAACATGGAATCGATGCGGACATTCTCGCTGTCCAAGATCCGCATTCCAAGACTTAAGGTTCCAAAGGAACTCATGATCAGAGTACGAGCGAAGTTTGCCAGACTCAGCCGGGAGTCGGGTGTACGCAGGATCAGCGGCCTTCCTTGGTCCAGACCTGTGACTGTTTCACCGGCAAGATAGTTGTACGCCATCAGCCCGCCGCCGTCCGCTTCGCCGTCGAGAGCAGCGTTAAACAGCGTGGTGAACACATCCGAATCACTGATCGGGCACCCGGCAGCTTCAGCGAATTGAGCGAATACCCGAGCCCAGGCATCGATCTCTGAGGCGCCGTTATTGCAGTGAACCATGGCGACAGGATCACCTCCCGGAGTGGTGACGATGTCGATTTCCGGATGGAGATGAGCCATGGCACGCTCCAGAACAATCATGGCGAAGATCGATGTCCCTGCAGAAATATTTCCTGTTCGCGGTGCAACAGCGTTGGTCGCGACCATACCGGTACCTGCGTCACCTTCCGGCGGGCAGAAGACAACACCGGGGCGAAGGTTTCCTGTGGGATCAAGGAGGCGTGCCCCTTCTTCTGTGAGGCAGCCAGCGTTAGCACCAGCATCGAGGATTGACGGCAGAATCGAATGGAGTTTAACCGTACATCCATGAGAATCGAACAGTGCCTGGGTTTTTTCGAGGCGAGCTTGATCCCAGTTGTGAGCTTCATCGACAGGGAAAACACCGGAGGCATCTCCGACACCCAAGACCTTGACACCGGTGAGTTTCCAGTGGACGTACCCCGCCAGGGAAGTCATGAAGTCGATGTCTGGGACATGCTCTTCACCAGCAAGGACAGCCTGGTAGAGGTGGGCGATGCACCACCTCTGCGGAATGGTGAAATCAATCAAGCGGGTTAGCTCCTCGCTAGCCTGGGCAGTCATAGTGTTGCGCCAGGTTCTGAAGGGAACAAGGAGCTGTTCCGACTCATTGAACACCAGGTATCCGTGCATCATGGCCGAGATCCCAATACCAGCCAGGGCCGGTAAGTCTGTGTGATGGTTTCTCTCATAATCATCCCGCAGACGAGCAAAGGCATCTTGGACCCCAACCCACACTTCATCCAAGTCGTAGGACCAGACTCCATCAACAAGCTGGTTTTCCCAAGTATGCCATCCGAGAGCCATCACATCGGCAGACTCATTAATCATGACGGCTTTGATTCGGGTTGATCCGAATTCAATTCCCATGAAGTATTGGTCACTCATCATTGACCTCCGTCCTGTTGTCTCGATGTCCTTCGTCAATACTTGCCTTCTTACTCGCTAATTGCGGTTTCTTCGCCCCATGCCCTGCGCTGCGCTTTTCACCGCGTACCGTGATTGCTCGCTGTAAGAGAACAAAGAGAAGCAGGATCACACCCATGAAGATCCTCGACCAAGTCGCATCGAGTCCCTCACGCGGTATGAAGACAAAGATCAAGCCGTAGACAAGTACGCCTGCTGCTGAGCCTAAGACGAAGCCTGAGCCTCCTGCCAGCAGGGTGCCCCCGATGACAACCGCAGCGATGGCGTCGAGTTCCATGCCTATTCCGTGCTGGCAGAAACCTGTCTGCATGAATAAAGCAAACAGCACACCGGCGATACCAGCGCAGGTGCCGGAAATCATGTAGATCGCGATCTTGGATCGTTCTGGGTTGAGCCCCATCAACCCTGCTGCCATGCCGTTGTCACCCTGCCCGATGCCGTAGACCGTACGCCCGAAGCGGGTGTGATGAAGAACAAGATAGGCGATGATTAGCACCGCAATTGCGATGAGCACCGAGGCATTGATCCGCCAAATGGCTCGGCCTTCGCCGAACTTGATCGACCATGAGGCAAGTTTGGCGAACCCCTCATGAACAATAGCGAGGGATCGTACGACACCGTTCTCGTCGACACCGATGACATTGGACAGACCACGGGCCAGGAACAGAACTGCCAGCGAGGCAATGAAGGGTTGGATTCCGAAGGATTGAACCATTACACCGATTAACAAACCCATGGCGGTGCCGACTAGGACGGCGATGATCAGAGTGATACCCAACGGCACCCCAACGGGAAGCAGTCGTGCGATCACAACAGTTGTCAGCGCCACGACAGCGCCAACGCTCAGATCGATGCCTCCGGAGAGGATAACGAAGGTCATCCCAATAGCCAGCACGATCAGATAGGCATTATTTTGCAGCAGCGCGGTGAGCACCGGCAAGGAGACGAAGCTGTAGCCCATACGTCCGCTGTAGCGTATCTGTCCGAAGATCAGCATGATCACCAGTGTCGCCAGGGTTCCGATCACCGGGAGAAAACGCGATGCGAATAATACTTTTCCGTACTTGACACCCCAGGCACCGGCCCGGTTGATCCACTGTAGCGCGGAGCTCATGATGGGCTCCCTTCTGCCAGTGCCACAGATCGTCGAAGACTTCTACGGGCGAATTGATCACGCAGGGTCTGGGACTGTGCAATACAGATGATCAGGATCACCAATCCTTTAAACAGCGGGGTGATCTGCATGGGGAACCCGAAGTAGATGACTGCTTTCGGCAGGGTTGCAACGAGCAGTGCTCCCACGACCGTACCTGACAGATAGAACTTGCCGCCTGACAGTGCCGTACCGCCCAGAACAACGCAGAGGATGGCATCCAACTCCAACATCAGGCCGATGGCATTGGCATTGGTAGCCATGGTTGGGGCGACATAGATCATCCCTGCGAGTCCGGCAAGCAGACCGCACAGACCATAGACCAGCATCAGAATTGAACTCGCTGGGACCCCTGCCAGGAAGCTTGCTTGCCGGTTGACTCCGATGGATTCCACCAGAACTCCCAGAGCAGACATACGCACCGAGATCATGACAATTGCCGCCACGATTGTGACGATCACAACCTGGGTTGGCAGGGAGAGTACGAACCCGGAGCCAAGGAATTTGAAGGGTGGGGAGACCACCGATTCAATCCGGCCTCCGGTGAAGGCGAAGGCAACACCGCGGCCTGCCACCATGATGATCAGTGTTGCAATGAAGGGTTGAATCTTCAGTCTGGCAACCATGGTTCCATTGAACAAACCGACAACTAAACCGGTGAGAAGCCCCAGCCCGATGGCGATGAGCACTGTTGGCAGGGTTTCACGGGTGGGTGAACTAATCAGATACGACAGCGACACCGACGACGACAGCGCCATGACTGCCCCAACAGAGAGATCGATTCCGCCGGTGGCGATCACCAGACACATTCCCAGAGCAAGCAGGAGAATGGGTGCAGCAGCACGCAGAATGTCGATGATCTGACCGAAGAGATGGCCATCCATCATCGTGATTGACCAGAAACCTGGTGCAGTGTCGGAGCCTGGCAAGGCGATCCCGCAGGCAACCCACAGCAAAATCAGTCCAACGACAGGCCAAAACAGTCTGTGGGTGAATACCTGAATGACAAAGTTGGGGGCCTTCACTGATTGGCGTGAGGTTGGATCAAGCTGACTCATCGCAACTCCTGAGATGATGCGATCGTTTCGAAGATTTTGGACGAAGTCAGTGTTTGCGAGTTCACTTCTTCGCCGATCTTTCGGCGATCACGCATGATGGCAATTCGGTGGGAGATACGCAGGACCTCTTCCAGTTCCGAGGAAATGAAGACCACTGACATCCCTTGCCGGGCCAGATCTGCGATGATCCTCTGGATCTCAGCCTTCGTGCCGACATCGATCCCTCGAAGAGGTTCGTCGAGAAGGAGTAAGGCTGGAGAGATAGCCAGCCAGCGAGCCAGAAGGACCTTCTGCTGGTTTCCGCCGGATAGGTTTTTGATAGGAAGATCAGGGTTAGCCGGGGTGATGTCGAGAGAGGTCATGAACTTATTCACCAACTCGTCGGCTTCTTTCTTTCCGATGGGCTTGAACGGGCCTCGGCGAGCCTGGAGGGCGAGCAGAATATTCTCGCGAACAGTGAGGTCTCCGACCACGCCTTCGACCTTGCGGTCTTCGGTTGAGTACGCGACTTGGCGTCGCAGGGAGTGACGCGGCGCGAATCGTCTGACCTGTCTTCCGCGTACGGTCAGCGTCCCATGATCAGGGCGCTCTAAGCCGTAAAGTAGCCGGGCAACTTCAGTACGCCCGGAGCCGAGTAGGCCTGCCAAACCGACGATCTCGCCAGGGTATGTGTCCAGATCGAAGGGTTCGATCATTCCGCGGCGGCCTAAGCCGATGGCTTGAGCCAGAGGTTCAGCGTCCTGCGTGACACGCTCACCGGCTGCCGCCTCACCAGCAATGGCTGCCAGTTCATCGGCTGTCTTGCCGACCATATGCGAAATGAGTTGGAACTTTGGAAGCTGGGTTGTCTCCCACTCCCCCACAAGTTTTCCGTTGCGCAGCACGGTAATGCGGTCGGCGATTTCATAGACCTGGTCAAGGAAGTGTGAGATGAAGATGATGGCCACACCTTGGGCCTTCAGATCCCTCATCACCGAGAAAAGTGCGTCCACCTCTGTCTTGTCGAGCGACGAGGTGGGTTCATCGAGAATCAGAACCTTGGCCTGGACAGCAGTGGCACGGGCAATGGCACAGAGCTGCTGGACACCGATCATGTGTGACCCCAGCATCGAGGCGGGATCAATTCTTAAGTGCAGACGTTCCAGATGCTCCGTGGCTGCCTCACGCATCGCGCGAGTCCGGATCAACGGCCCCCGCTTTGGTTCATGCCCCAACATGACGTTTTCGGCGACAGTTAAGTTGGAGATGAGATTAAGTTCTTGGTAGACCGTCGAGATGCCTGCGGCTTGTGCCTGCACTGGTGAGGTGAACCGTACTTGTTCACCGGCTATC
This sequence comes from Propionibacteriaceae bacterium, assembly GCA_009781325.1. Taxonomy (GTDB): domain Bacteria; phylum Actinomycetota; class Actinomycetes; order Propionibacteriales; family Propionibacteriaceae; genus WQYJ01. The sequence goes on from WQYJ01000046.1 coordinate 6,980, forward strand.
TCGACTGTTCCAGAATCAAGTTGATAGACCCCTGTGAGGGCTTTGATCAGAGTGGACTTTCCGGCTCCGTTTTCGCCCATGAGGGAGTGAATCTCACCAGGGAACAGCCGGAAGTCGACGCCATCTAGGGCGCGTACCCCAGGAAACGAGATTGATGCACCGGTTACGGTGACGATTTCAGTTGTTTGATCCACGGCTGAAAGGACTCCTTCCAGATCGAAGGGGTGCGGCAGATGGGGAGGTGTGTGGCCGGGTATACCGACCACACACGTCCGCGATTGTGATTAGTACTTGCGCTGATCCAGCTCTTCTTGGGTGAAGGTTCCGTGCTCGAAGGTGGCATCGACAACGATGTTTTCCTTATTGACGGGCTCATCGGCATAAACCTTCTTGATCAAATCAGCGATCTGATCGCCGAAAACAGGGTTGCACTCAACGATGTAGTTGATCTCGCCTTCAAGTAGTGCCTCAAGACCAGCCTTGACGCCGTCAACTGTCACGATGATGATGTCAACACCAGGAACCTTGCCAGCGGCCTTAATGGCCTCGATGGCGCCTAGGCCCATGTCGTCGTTATGAGCGAAGAGAAGGTTCATGTCGGGATACTTCGCCAAAGCGGCCTCCATGGCAACCTTGCCGTCTTCACGGTTGAAGTTACCTGTTGCCTGGCCAATGATATTGGCAGCCATGTATTCGTGGAAACCGAGTTCGCGCTCAATCTGAGCACCCGAACCCAACTGACCTTGGAGTTCAAATATTTTGGCATCGGGATAGTTTTCCTTGACCCACTGGCCTGCCAGTTGACCTTCAAGCCTAAAGTCAGCTCCGACCCAGGTCACATAGGGGTCTTCCACCGTGGTATCAACGAGACGGTCGACGAGTACTACTGGAATGCCGGCGTCCTTGATTTCTTGGAGCACCTGATCCCAGCCAGTCTCAACGATGGGTGTAAACGAGATCACATCAACACCAGCAGTGATGAAGTCGCGAAGAGCCTTAATCTGGTTTTCCTGCTTGCCCATGGCATCTGCGAAGGTCAGTTCAAACCCATTATCTTTGCTGAGCGAAGCCTTGACTGAGTCGGTGTTGGCTGTACGCCATCCGGACTCTGATCCGATTTGAGAGAATCCAACCTTGATGAGAGTATCGCCATTTGTCCCCTCTTCAGGGGTGGTGCAGGCGGCCAAGGAGAGTGATAGAGCAGCTGCTACTCCAAGAGCGAGGAGCTTTTTCTTCATGTGTGTATTACCTTTCTCGTGAGTTTTCACACTGCGGGATATGGCTTCGATGCCCGGGGGCTCTTCAGCCTGCGCAGTGATGTTACTCGGTCACTCCCTGTGGCCATCAGTGGTACCCATGGAGCGTTCGATGTATGAATGTTAACGTTCACATAAAGTGAGTGTCAAGAGACTTGAGTGGCCTAAGCCATAACGATTTCATAACGAAAGACATCCGGGCATCTCAGGCCATAATCTCTGGCGTAATACAGTGAAGCAACCCCCCAATCAATTGACGTTTTTCCTTATCCTAGGACTATTGCGAAAGACAAGAATGGGTGTATGATCGTCTATCAAAGTTCGGATGCTTCATCGCACTCGATTCTTATGTAACGGTATGATAACGTTAACATTATTGACCAATGTCAGCGCTAGTAACCTGGCCCGAATCGGTCCAGTAATGAGATATTATTAAGAGCAGTCACGAGGGAGGATATGTCTACAACACCACATGAAATCACCAGTTCTTCTGAGGCTGCCCGTACGATGCCGACCATGGCGGATGTCGCAGCTTTGGCTGGAGTGTCCCACCAAACGGTGTCTCGTGTTCTGAATAACCCTCCTGCTGTTTCTGCAGTAACTCGCCGCAAGGTCCAAGAGGCTATTACCACTCTTGGATATCGGCGCAATCTTGCTGCGCGAACTCTGGTCACCGGAAACTCCAGAATCATTGGTGTGCTTGTCTCCACCACTGTTCTGTCGGGACCCACCGGTGCAATGCTTGCTATTGAGCAAAGTGCACGTGCCAACGGCTACTGGGTCTCCATGGCTTCAATGAAGACCCAAGCAACTCATGAAGTCGGCGAAATCGTCTCCCACTTCGTTGACCAAGGTGTTGACGGAATCATTGCCGTGGCTCAAACCCAGGTAGCACTGGATGCCACCCTGGAAGCTTCCGCGGGGAGACAAACAGTCTTAGTGACATCCGGACATGTTCCTCCCAGTGTCAGTTCAGTGGAGATCGCCCAGCATGAGGGTGCCCGCCAAGCTATGACCATCCTCAAAGGACTTGGCCACACTCGCATCGCACATATTTCCGGGCCGCCTTATGACCTTCACGCCGGGGCGCGGGCACAGGTATGGAAAGAATCTCTGGAAGACCCGGAAGCGAATCTTTTAGTCGAAGGCGACTGGACTCCCCAATCCGGATACTACGCAGCTATGTCGCTGCTGTCGCTGAGCAAGCCGCCTACTGCCATCTTCGCTGCCAATGATCAGATGGCCTTCGGCGTATTGCGAGCCCTCAATGAGCGCGGCATGAAAGTACCTCTCGACATGTCAGTGGTCGGTTTCGATGACATTGAGGGAGCCGACTGCTCGATCCCACCCCTGACGACCATTCGGCAGGATAACCAAGTCTTAGGGGTAGCTGCGATGGATCTGCTTCTTGAAGCCATCCATGGGCTTCCGGCTCGTCAGATGACGATCCCCACTCATGCTGTGATTCGCTCCTCGACAGCCGCACCATCTCACTGAGTACGCAGACTATCCAATCCTGAAGTGAGCATGGCCGTTTTGCAGGCAAGAACTCCGACAACCATCGTGGGGTTCATGATTTCCCCAGCAAAGATGGCCTGCGCAAGCTCATCGATGTGAACCCACCCGATCTCCATGTCGGCCTCTTCACCTTCCAACCGAAAACCTTCAGGGCGCGGCACGGGGGACAAACCTCGGGCCAAGAAGATACGGGTCTTCTGGGAAGAACTGCCTGGTGTGGCATAGATATCGACCAAGACAGACCAGGTGGTTGCCGCCAGCCCTAGCTCTTCGGCAAGTTCCCTCCTGGCAGTGTCGACCAGCGCTTCGTCATCGATGTCACACAGACCGGCGGGAGCCTCAACCAGTTTGCGCCTCACAGGATGACGATACTGGTTCTCGACTCCGATCCTCCCCTGGTCATCCATGGCGATGATTCCCACCGCATTCGGATGGTGCAGGTAGTTGCGGACCATGCGCGTACCGTCAGGTGCACAGACCTCATCGACGACGAATTCCATCAGGACACCGGGAGTTGTCTCAAGGCGAGTGTAGGGCCATTGAGCTTCGGTATCGTGAGTCAGGATCACGCTGCACGCCTTGCCAGGGCTGCTTCAATGAGCCCCACGAAGAGCGGATGAGGGTTGGTGGGGCGGGACTTCAGTTCTGGGTGCCCCTGTGTGCCCACATAGAAGGGATGGACTTCTTGGGGCAATTCGATGAACTCCACCAGGCGCCCATCAGGGGATACACCAGAGATCACCAGCCCTGTGTCTTCCAGGTAGCTGCGATAGTCATTGTTGACCTCGTAGCGATGGCGATGGCGTTCGCTGACTTTCGTCGTACCGTAGAGTCGTGCAGCTTTGGAACCCTTGAGTAGCTCAGCAGGGTACGCGCCGCATCTCATTGTGCCGTCGTCGTCACTGCATGGACTGGTCGGTGGAATCGGCATCGTGGTCACGACAGGATAGGGAGTATCGGGATAGAACTCAGTCGAGGCAGCATCAGTGAGACCGGCGAGGTTTCGGGCCACGTCGATCACCATGCACTGCATTCCCAAGCAAATCCCCAGGATGGGAATCTGGTTCTCGCGCGCGTACTGAATCGCAGAAACCTTGCCTTCTGGGCCTCGGAATCCGAAGCCTCCGGCAACAACAATCCCATCGACGCCGTCGAGCAGATGTGCGGCGGTGGACATGTCCTCACAATCATCGGACTGCACCCAAGCAATGTTGACCTTCGCCCAGTTGGCAAATCCTCCTGCACGCAGGGCTTCATTCACCGAGAGATAGGCATCGGGGACTTCGATATATTTGCCAACGATTGCGATGGTGACTTCAGTCTTGGGCTTATGGACTCGAGCCAGAAGATCATCCCATTTCGCCCAGTTGACATCGCGGAATGCCAGGTTGAGTCGGCGTACGACATAGGCGTCGAGACCTTCTTGGAATAAGACCTTGGGGATGTCGTAGATCGACGGTGCGTCCGGACATGAGATCACAGCCTCTTCATCCACGTCACACATCAGGGCTATCTTGCGCTTAATGGGTTCGGTGACTTCCCTATCGGAGCGGCAGACCAGGGCATCTGGCTGGATACCGACCTGACGCAAGGCTGCCACAGAATGCTGGGTCGGCTTGGTCTTGATCTCTTTGGAGGGTTCGATATAGGGAACCAAGGAGATGTGCAGGAAGAAGACGTTCTCGCGGCCCAGTTCCCGTCGGATCTGACGTGCTGCTTCGAGGAAGGGCAGAGACTCGATGTCACCGACCGTACCGCCGATCTCATGGATGGCGATGTCGATGCCGGGCTCAGCCACTGAAAGCATCGCTTCCTTGATGGCATTTGTGATGTGAGGAATCACCTGAACGGTGTCACCCAGGTAGTCGCCGCGGCGTTCCTTAGCGATCACCATGGAGTAGATCTTCCCCGTGGTCTTGTTGGCATCTGCGCTCAGATTACGGTCAAGAAAGCGTTCGTAGTGACCGACATCGAGGTCACATTCGGCCCCATCCTCGGTGACGAAGACTTCACCGTGCTGCATGGGGTTCAGGGTTCCGGGGTCAATATTGATGTAGGGGTCCATCTTCTGCATCGTGACTTTTAAGCCACGAGCGACAAGAAGAGAACCAAGAGATGCCGCGGTCAAACCCTTTCCCAGGGATGAAACTACGCCGCCAGTTACAAAGATATGCTGAGTGTTATTGCGTTCTGCCACGGAACTCCAGCGTATCGGATCTGGGGCCAGTCTCCGAATCGCCACGCAAAAAAAGTTCCCAGGAAAAGAATCCCCACCGTCATACTGCCGCAGGCAGTACCCCCGGCAGCCAAACTAAGGACTAGAGCAAGCAAGCACAACCCAAGACCCTACATCGCCCCCCGTCATCCTGCCGCCAGGCAGGACCCCCGGCAGCCAACCTAAGGACTAGAGCAAGCAAGCACAA
>WQYJ01000047.1 GCA_009781325.1 Propionibacteriaceae bacterium
CCGCCAGGCAGGACCCCCGGAAGCCAACCCAGGGACTTGGGTAAAGATCCACCCCCAGACCCTACATCGGTGCCGGGGGTCCTGCCTGGCGGCAGGATGACCGGGGGGGCAAACTCAGGGACTTGGGTAAAGAGCCACCCCCCCCCCAGACCCTACATCGGTGCCGGGGGATAGGTACCGTGATACAAACACAGACTGAACCGGCTACAGTTATCCCATGGAAACCCGCACTTTTGCCAACCCTGCAGCGCCCCAGTGGCTTGAGGTCCCTGAAAATCTTTGCGCACTGGATGCTGTTCTGTGGCCCCAGGGGACACAACGAAGCGCTGACGGAGAGATCACCATTTCCGGACAGTCTGTGACCGAGTTAGTGTCGGCGTTCGGCTCGCCTTTGTATGTCATCGATGAGCAGGACTTCAGAGCTCGGGCACGTCAATTCAAGAACGAGTTTCCTACCTGGGGCGTCAGTTATGCCTCGAAGGCGTTTCTCTGCCGAGCGGTCGCTCGATGGGTCAAGGAAGAAGGACTCGGCCTTGATGTGTGCTCGGGAAATGAGTTGGCGGTGGCACTGACCGCAGGTTTTCCTCCCGAGAAGATCGGATTCCATGGGAACAATAAGTCGGTCGAAGAGTTGCGCTACGCCATCAAGACTGGTGTTGGGCGCATCATTGTCGACTCCTTCGAAGAAATCGAGCGCATCGATTCCTTAGCAGAGGACACCCCAGTCAATGTGCTCGTCAGAGTGACAACAGGGATTCAGGCGCACACCCATGAGTACATCTCCACCTCCCATGAGGATCAGAAGTTCGGCTTCTCCATCGCCTCCGGTCAAGCCATGAAGGCTCTCTTAGCCTGCCATGAGAAGCCCACGATCAACCTCAAAGGCATCCATTCACACATTGGGTCTCAGATCTTCGGAACGGAAGCTTTCGATAAAGCTGCCCGGGGTCTGATTGTTCTGGCATGGACCTACCGCAGCGAAACCGGCTCGGAACTAGAAGAAATCAATCTCGGCGGGGGATACGGAATCGCCTACACCAACCAAGACACCCCGACTCCTGCTAGTGACCTGCATCGGGATATAACCAAAGCTATTAACCAAGCTCGTGCCCTCTATGATCTGAGCCCGGTCAAACTGTCGATTGAACCAGGCAGGGCGATCTGCGGAACTCCAGGGGTGGCTCTCTATACCGTCGGTACGATCAAGCACCTCAATCTTGGCAACAGCAAAGAACGAACCTACGTAGCCGTCGACGGTGGCATGAGCGACAACATTCGTACTGCTCTGTACGGCGCCCAGTACACCGCCCAGCTTGCGAACCGCGTCTCTGATGCACCACCGATGCTCTCCAGGGTAGTGGGCAAGCACTGTGAGTCAGGGGACATCCTTGTTCACGATGTCTATCTGCCTGCAGATCTGCGTGTGGGGGACATCCTGGCTGTACCAGGGTCAGGAGCCTACGCTCGGCCCCTGTCCTCAAACTACAACTATGCTGCCCGCCCCGCAGTCGTTGCTGTCAACCAGGATGGAGCCCGCGTGATTGTCAGGCGTGAGACCCTGACTGATCTCATGGCCCTTGATGTTGACACCACCCGGTGAATAGACGTACCGCAATAATCCTCGATAGTCTTCGGTTAGAGCGGTGTAATATGAAATCACTGTTGTTGGAAGGAATGTGCCGTGGGTATGGAAGTCGTCTGCTTTGATCTTGAAGGTGTTCTAGTCCCAGAGATCTGGATCAACGTTGCTGAGAAGACCGGCATCGAGGCTCTGCGCCTGACCACACGCGATGTCCCTGACTACGACGAACTCATGGTCTACCGTCTCGGAATTCTGGAAAAAGAAGGCCTCGGTATTGCTGAGATCCAGAACGTCATCGCTCAACTGAGCCCCATGCCAGGTGCTGCGCAGTTCCTCGCCTGGGTGAAGCAGAACTTCCAGGTCATCATCCTGTCCGATACTTTCTATCAGTTCGCAGCACCGCTGATGACCCAACTGGACTACCCGGCTCTGTTTGCTCATAACCTCATCATCGATGACCGCGGCCGCATCGTCGACTACAAGCTGCGAATGCGTGACCAGAAGGCGGCAGCAGTGCGCGCGCTCCAGGAGTTGAACTTCACAGTCTTCGCTGCAGGAGATTCCTACAACGACACCGGAATGCTCCTAGCTGCGGATCGCGGCTTCCTCTTCAGGCCCCCAGCCAAAGTTATCGAGGAATTTCCGCAGCTTCCGGTGTTCACAGAGTACGATGCCCTGAAGGCAGAATTTGTGTCATCATCATCTCGCAGTATAGGCTGAGCACTGGTTGAATCCATGGTAAGCTAGGCCCTGCTGGGGACGACAACACCTCCCTAGGGTCAGCATCATTAAGCGCGATAGCTGCCATCACAAAATCACCTCGTAGCCCCATGGGTCTTTGGACTGCGAATTATCACGTACCGAGAGGAAATCCGTGACTGAGCAATTAGAATCTATGCTTTTGCCAGATCTCAGGAAGCACGCTTCAAGTCTTGGCATCCCCAAGGTCGCTGGCATGCGGAAGTCAGAACTTGTCTCCAAGATTGCCGAGGCCAGCAAGGGCACAACTCCCGCGAAGGCTGCGAGTGACCCAGCGCCTGCTCCCGCCTCAATCGCGGTGGAGCCCAAGGGCAATGTTCGTCATCGTTCACGAAAACCAGCCCCTGCTGAGGCAGATGTCAACGTCTCCGACGAGGTTGGCGCACGCCTGGCAGCTCTCGGCATGGATATTGCCGAGCCTGTTTCGAAGTCTGACTCTTCCGATAATTCCCAAGACGGTGACGACGATTCGCCTAACTCTCGGCGTAACCGCCGCCGCCGCAGCAGAGACCGCCAGAACCGACGCCGCACCCCAGGCATGGAACGGATGGACAACGAGCCTCAGGTCAATGCCGATGATGTCCTTGCTCCGGTCAAGGGAATCGTGGATGTGATGGAGGGGTATGCCTTCGTGCGTACGACCGGGTATCTGCCCAGCCCCGACGATGCCTATATGCCTCTGGGCATGGTCCGCAAGTACGGTCTGCGCAAGGGTGATGTTGTCACAGGCTCCATCAAGCTTCCGCGTGATGGGGAACGCAAAGAGAAGTTCAGCCCCTTCGTGGCGCTGGAGTCCGTCAATGGCCAAGACCCTGAGACAGCCAAGGATCGCCCCGATTTCGCCAAGCTCACCCCGCTCTACCCTCAAGAAAGACTGCGTCTGGAAACTGAGCCCACCAAGATGATCGGTCGTATCGTCGACATGGTGGCTCCCATCGGTAAGGGCCAGCGCGGTTTGATCGTCTCACCGCCCAAGGCCGGCAAGACCATGATCATGCAGGCCATCGCCAATGCGATCACCGACAACAACCCCGAAGTTCACCTCATGGTTGTCCTGGTCGACGAACGTCCAGAAGAAGTCACCGACTTCCAGCGCACCGTCACCGGTGAGGTTATCGCCTCCACCTTCGACCGTCCCGCTGAGGATCACACCTCGATCTCTGAACTCGCCATTGAGAGAGCCAAGAGACTGGTCGAGACCGGAAAAGACGTCGTGATCCTGCTCGACGGTATCACCCGCTTGGGACGCGCCTACAACCTCGCAGCACCCGCATCAGGACGTATCCTCTCCGGTGGTGTGGACTCTGCTGCTCTATATCCGCCCAAGAAGTTCTTCGGTGCTGCAAGAAACATCGAAGACGGGGGATCGCTGACCATCCTCGCCACGGCTCTCATCGAAACTGGCTCCAAGATGGACGAAGTCATCTTCGAAGAGTTCAAGGGAACAGGCAACATGGAACTGCGTCTTCGCAGAGACCTAGCCGACAAGAGGATCTTCCCCGCCATCGACATTGATGCCTCAGGAACACGGCGCGAAGAGCTGCTCATGAGCCGCGAAGAACTCGCCATCATCTGGAAACTACGCCGCGTCCTGTCCGGTATGGAGGATCAGGCTGCTCTGGAGATGCTCCTCAAGCAAATGCGCAAGGTCGATTCCAACCACGAGTTCCTGCTTCAGATTTCGAGGACCACACCGAACTAAGGATTTGTCCTACCAAGGTCCTATGGCATAATTAATCGCTGATGCTGGTTCACGTACTCCCGACCCAGCAGATCATTCAAGGAGATAATGATGAAATCAGGAATTCATCCTGACTACGTGGTCACCGAAGTGACCTGTACCTGCGGGAACATCTTTACTACCCGCTCCACCAAGAAAGACGGCATTATTCACGCCGAAGTCTGTTCACACTGCCACCCCTTCTACACAGGTAAGCAGAAGATTCTGGACACAGGTGGGCGCGTGGCACGCTTCGAGCGCCGTTACGCCTCGCAGGCAAAGAAGAGCTAGCACCTCAGATCGTTTCCGGGCTGACTGCCCGGTGGTTCGGTCTGCATCGATAAGAGGATCATGCCTGACATCCAGGATTACACCGAAGAGTTTCGATCACTGGAAACGCAACTCTCCGATCCGAGCGTGCATGCAGACATGAAGCTGGCTAGGCGTTTGGGCCGGCGGTACGCAGAACTCACACCCATCGTCAAAGCGCTCACCGAGAAGCAGCAGATCACTGCTGATATCGAGGCAGCCCGCGAACTGTGCAGCGAAGACCCCAGTTTCGCCGATGAGGTCATTAGTCTCGAAACTGCACTGGTTGAGGTGGATGAACGTCTTGCTCGGCTTCTTGCTCCTCGTGACCCCAATGATTCTCGGGACGCCATCATGGAAATCAAATCCGGTGAAGGCGGCGAAGAATCCGCTCTATTCGCCAAGGACCTGTTCGGGATGTACGTCAAATACATCGAGTCCCGCAAGTGGTCTACTGAAGTCCTTGATGCCCAGGAAACCGATCTGGGGGGTTTAAAATCCATCACCTTCGCTGTTAAAGGCCCGCAATCAGATCAGGCCCCCTACGGCTCACTGAAGTTTGAGGGCGGTGTCCACCGCGTCCAGCGCGTACCTGTCACCGAGTCGCAGGGGAGAATCCACACCTCGGCAGCAGGTGTGATGGTCATGCCGGATATCGACGACACTGAAATCACCATCGATGATACCGATCTGAAGATTGATGTCTTCCGTGCCTCGGGACCCGGTGGACAGGGGGTCAACACAACGGACTCTGCTGTGCGTATCACCCACGTACCCTCCGGAATTGTGGTGTCCTGCCAGAACGAGAGATCCCAACTTCAGAACAAGGAGTCGGCGATGAGGATGCTGCGAGCCCGGCTCACCCAACTCGCCGAAGAGGAAGCAGCACAGTCTGCCTCGGCAGCCCGGAAATCACAGGTACGCACCGTTGACCGATCCGAGCGCATCCGTACCTATAACTTCCCGGAGAACCGCATCACTGATCACCGAATCGGCTATAAGGCTTATAACCTTGACCAGTTCCTGGCTGGAGATATTCAGCCTTTGGTCACTGCACTTCAAGAAGCTGATCTTGCCAATAGACTCGCATTAGCGACTCAAGGAGCATCGTGACATCTGCTAGTCAAGCCATCATCGGGGCCACGGCACAACTGAAAAAAGCGGGCATCGCCAGCCCCAAAGCTGAGGCTCGTTCCTTGGTCTGTTTTGCTCTTAATCTGGAGCCTACCCAGTTGCTCTTAGCTGAGACTCTGTCTCCGACTGACATACATAGACTCGACGAAATGATCGCCGAGCGTATCGGTGGAACACCGCTGCAATACGTCACTGGTGAAGCCTTCTTCAGAAAAACATCCGTACGCGTGGGTCCCGGAGTCTTTATCCCTCGTCCAGAAACAGAGGTCTTAGCCGGGTGGGCCATTGACCAGGTTCGTCTGGGCTACACCCGAGTCGTGGAACTGTGTGCAGGAACCGGTGCTATCTCACTGGCTATCGCCCAAGAGTCCCATCCTTCTATTCAATGGGCTGTCGAGTCTAGCGAGACCGCGTACTCCTATCTGTTGGAGAATCTCATCGGAACCTCCATCATTCCCGTCCAGGCTGACATGGCAACAGCCCTGCCCGAATTGGACGGCACCGTCGACCTGGTGGTGGTGAATCCTCCCTACCTTCCCGAATCATCGGCCAAGGATCTGCCGTCCGATGTCTTAGCCGAACCAGCGGCTGCCTTGTTCTCCGGTGAGGATGGAATGGACGCCATGAAAACTGTCCTGCGTACTGCCCGGCGACTGCTGAGACCCAAGGGTGAACTGGGAGTCGAGCACGGCGACGACCAAGAATTGAAGGTACAAAGATTGTTCGCTAGAGCCAGATTTGAGGAGATAACTTCATGGCCAGATCTGAGTTCTCGGCCTCGTTTTATTACCGCTCGCAAGCCAGACGTGCAATGATTATCACATGATCGTGGAAGTTCATCCTGAACACGTGGTAGACAATCCTGTCTCCATAGACGATCCTGCGCTGTGGGAACTGGCTGGACTCTTCCTTGCATTCGGTCAGTGCATTGTGATTCCTACAGATACGGTTTATGGTCTGGCTGCTGTTGCAGAAGATTTCCAAGCCGTGATGCAGATACAAACTATCAAGGAACGCGCCGACGAGTTTCCGCCGCCTGTCCTGGTTGCCGACCCCGATCAAGCATGGAGATTGGTGAGTGCGGTTTCTCCGCAAGCTCTCAAACTTGCCCGTGCTTTTTGGCCTGGGCCCCTGACACTCATACTGCCCACAGACAGGGAACTATCGCTGGCCAATGGGACAGTTGGTTTGCGCGTACCTGACCACGATCAACTACGAGCTCTTCTTCGCCTCAGCGGCCCTCTGGCCACATCGAGTGCCAATAAACACACCAAACCTTCACCGAACACTGTTTACGAAGCCATGAGCCAGCTTGGTAATGAGGTTGGACTCTATATCGATGGTGGTCCAACACCTGCCAAAGGCTCATCGACAATCGTCGATTGCTGTGACGGGTTCACAATCAAGCGCGAGGGTCTGATTCCGCGGGATGTGATTTATTCCACCGCCGGAGTCTTTGATGGGTGAGTACATCCTGATCTTTCTCGTAGGAGCAGCCGTTTGTTCAGCGCTGATCCCTGCCTGCCGATCCCTGGCATTACGAATGGGCGCTGTTGCGCGGGTACGCAGCCGCGATGTCCATGTCGAGTCCACACCCTACCTCGGGGGAATAGCGATGTTCGTTGGTGTAGGGGCGGCCTTCCTCATGGCTTCACGGATGCCGTTCCTCTCTAGTTATCGATCGATCACCTCAGACTCACTGGTGATCCTCGGTGCAGCAGCAGTGATCTGCGCGGTCGGTGTGATCGACGACATCTTCGATCTCAATGCGATGATGAAAGTTGCCGGACAGATACTGGCGGCAGGCGTGTTGGTTCTCGGAGGGGTACGAATGCAGTGGCTGCCGTGGCGCAACGGAGTCTTAGCTCTAGATCCGGCAACAGGAATTGTGATCACGGTCTTCATGGTCTTTCTGTGTGCCAACGCCATCAACATCATTGACGGGCTGGACGGGCTGGCTGCCGGCATCGTTGCTATCTCAGCTTCGGCATTCTTCGTATACGCTTTCTGGCTCACCACCGATCAGAGTCTCGCCAAGGCAACCACGGCTGCCTTCGTGACTGCGGCTATCTGCGGGGTCTGCGTAGGATATCTGCCGTACAACTTCCACCCTGCCCGAATATTCATGGGGGATTCCGGAGCGATGCTCTTAGGTCTGCTCTTTGCAGCTTCGACTATCTCGCTGACCGGCCAGATTGATCCCAACACCCTGGACAATCAGCCTGGTTTCTTCATTGTTGCTTATATCCCCATGGTGCTGCCCATCGTTGCCTTAGGCTTGCCCTTCCTGGACATGTTTGTCGCCTACACTCGAAGAACCTGGCAGGGGGTGTGGTGGTTCGTAGCCGATAAACAGCATCTGCACCATCGTCTCCTTCAGCGAGGGCACTCCCATCTGGGGGCTGTGATGATGATGTACGGATGGACCGCACTGCTGGCGTACTCTGCCTTGTTCTTGGGGTTGTTCCCGTCGTGGCTGACGCTGGCAATCCTATGCGCGGCCATTGCTGCAACCCTGGCTTTCGTGATTTTCACTGGCCGCAAGACTGTACTTCCCACCGCTGAGAGGACACCTGTTGAGCAAAGAACTCCATGATTCCCTGGCATCAACCGGAGTGAAACTCCTTGTCGGAGGTTTAATCATTGCCTTGCCAGTGTCAGTTGTGTTCGCTGTGGTCATCCTGATCGCGGTGTCCGGACAGGCAGCGGTCTCCGCAGGGGTCGGAGCCGTCATTGGTGTAGCAGCAATTGGGATCGGACAGGTCATCTTGACATTGTCTCGCCGTATGGACGCCCAGATCACTTTTGTCATCGCCATGGGGGCCTATGTAGTGGGGGTTGGGGGAGCGGTCCTAGCGATGATGGCACTGGGGCAATCCGGAACCCTCGACATGTTCTGGGTTGCTATTTCTCTGATTGCCGCTGCTTTGACCTACACCTTGGGAATGGTTCTGGCCCATCGCCGCTTGAGAATACTAGCTTTCGAGCCACATCAGGAGCCAACAAATGGGCCTGAATAACGCATAGTTTTAACCAATTTGGCTGAAACTTGCGCACAATGTTCATGTACCAGCTAGGATAGGCGTGAAGGCCGACGTCGGCAGTCTGAAGGGCTGTTATTTTCGATGCCGAAACAGTAGCCTTGAGTCCACGTTTTAGTAACGTAAATCGGAGAAGAAAGGAGGGTCGATGGCCAACCCGACGATGGGACTAACCCTGTTAGAAGGTGCTCCTTCCTTTGGAGTGGAAGCTTTCGACTCCCAACCCTTGTTTCCATCTGCCCAATGGCAGATGTGCCACCCCTTTGAGGGGGAGGCCCCAGTTGAGTGTGCCAATCTTCCTGCGGTATGGAGCGACGTCTGGATCACCAACCACATTCTGATGGCGATTATCGGTGCAGCCTTGGCAATTTTGTTCTGGCTGATCGTATCCCACAAGCCGAAAGTTGTTCCGTCGAAGAGACAATGGGCAGGGGAGTACCTCTACAACATGCTCCGCAACGGAATAGCACGGGAGATTATTGGGGAGGGCTATCAAAAGTTCGTTCCCTGGTTGGTAGCTCTGTTCTCCTTCATCATCATCAACAACCTCTTCGGTTCATTCTTCCTGGTCATGTTCCCCACCTTCTCGGTGATTGGCTTTGCCTGGGGTCTTGCTCTGCTGTCCTGGCTGCTCTACAACATTGTGGGTATCCGCCAGCATGGCTTCTTCAAGTACGTCAAACACATGATCGTACCGGGGGATGTTCCTGGACCTTTGTTGATCCTGATCATTCCGCTGGAATTCCTCTCAAACTTCATCATTCGCCCCATCACTCTGGGTTTGCGTTTGTTTGCCAACTTGTTTGCCGGGCATCTGCTCATCATGATCTTCGTTGTCGGCGGGTCATGGCTGCTGCTGTCGAGCGAACAAATTCCCATCTACAACATCGCTGGTGGTCTTTCACTGGCGATCAGCTTCGGGTTATTTGCCCTTGAGCTGCTGGTCGCCTACCTCCAGGCGTACATCTTTACTGTTCTTACTGCCCAATATGTTGCCTCTGCAAAGGCAGAGACTCATTAATCGAAAGGAAAGAGAATGACACTGCTTGAGATCACAGGATCACTCAATGTCATCGGATACGGCCTTGGTGCAATTGGCCCAGGTATCGGCGTGGGCTGGATCTTCGCGTCCGTTATCTCTGGTACAGCACGTCAGCCCGAAGCACGCGGCGCCATGCTCAGCACTGCCTGGATCGGCTTCGCTGTGGTCGAGGCTTTGGCTCTGATCGGCGTCGCACTCGCATTTGCCAGGTAATCATGTACCCGCTGGAAGGAACAGGACCTTTGGGTCCGCTGCTCCCGGAGCATATGTCGGAGTTTGTCGTCGGCATTGTGCTGTTTTTCATCGTCTTCCTGGTTATTTGGAAGATCGTGGTACCTCGCTTTGAGACGATGTACGCCGAGAGAGCGGATGAAATCCGCGGCGGCATCGAGAGGGCCGAAGAGGCTCAAGCTCAAGCCGAGGCAGCACTGGCCAAGTACAACGCGCGGCTAGCCGCAGCCGATGATGAAGCTGCGGAGATCAGGGATGCAGCCAAGGCAACCGGGGCTGCCATTGAGGCAGAGGCACGTACCAAAGCTGAACAAGAAGCCGCTCGTATCGTTCACTCTGCCCGTGTTCAAGTCGACGCTGAACGGGCTGCTGCTGTGGATGAACTCCGCAAGGATGTTGGTCTGATGGCCACAACCCTGGCAGGGCGAATCCTCGGTGAGACCCTCGACGACGATGCGCGCGTCATCCGAACTGTCGATGCCTTCATCGCTTCACTGGACGAGGAAACCGCTAAGAAATGACAGCACAAATGCCAGCCACTGCTCAGGTCGCTCATGACCTGAATCAGGTTTTGCGTACCCTACGTGAACACCCGGCGCTGGCGCGCGCGCTGACAGATCCTTCGGCTACAGCACAAGCCCGAGGAAAGCTGATTGACTCAGCCTTCGCGTCTTTGTCGACTGAAGCTCGAGGTGAGCTTAAAGTCGCCATGACGATGAACTGGGAGTCAAATAGGGCTTTCCTCGCCTGGGTGGAAAACACTGCTGTACGGGCTGCCTGGACATGGGCAGCCGAAGCTGGAGTCCTGCGGCGCGCCATTGACGAAGTATTTGCCTTCGGTCGGCTGGTATACACCGACCATGAGGCGAGGGCTTCGATCACTGATCGTCGGGTAAGTGTTGAACGCCGACAGGAGTTAGTCAAGACCTTGCTGTCACCAACGATGGCTGCCCCCTCTGTTGAGGTCGCCATGGCTGCGGTGTCTTCGCGGCAAGGCACGATTGACGACGCCGTACACACCTATGTCGAGATCGGTACCGAACTCGCAGGTGGACGATTGGCTGTTGTGACGGTGGCAAAAGCGCTGCCGTCTGACCAAAAAGACCGAATCCGTGAGGCTCTTGAGGCTCACCTCGGTACACAGATCATTATTCAAGAAATTGTGGACCCCCAGGTTTTGGGCGGGGTCCGAGTCGAATGTGGGGCGGAGGTCATCGATTCAACGTTGGCTGCCCGCCTAGAGTCCGCACGCAGGGATTTCGCGTGAGGCGGAAAATGAGGAGAATCCATGACTGAAGTCACCATCAAGGCGGATGAGATCCGCCGGGCGCTTGACAGTTATATCAAAGAGTTCACAGTAGCAGGGGCTGCCACGGATGAGATCGGCTATGTCGCCAGTTCTGGGGATGGGATTGCCCACGTTGTGGGGCTTCCTTCTGCAATGGCCAATGAGTTGTTGGAGTTTGCCAACGGCGTACGCGGTATCGCCATTAACCTAGACGAGCGAGCCATTGGCGTGGTCGTCTTGGGATCCTCCGAAGGGATCGAGGAAGGCTCCGAGGTACGCCGTACCGGAGAGATTCTTTCCGTGCCTGTCGGCGATGGATACCTCGGACGAGTCGTGGATGCCATGGGCAACCCGATCGACGGTCTTGGTCCGATCGCCAAACTGGACGGCAGGCGTGACCTCGAACTCCAGGCTGCTGGTGTGATGGATCGCCAATCGGTGAACGAGCCCCTCCAGACCGGTATCAAGGCTATCGACGCCATGATTCCGATCGGGCGTGGTCAGCGTCAGCTCATCATTGGTGACCGTAAGACCGGCAAGACAGCCATCGTTGTCGATACGATCATCAACCAGAAGGCTGATTGGGAGTCTGGGGACCCCAAGCGCCAGGTTCGCTGCATCTACGTCGCCATCGGCCAGAAAGGCTCGACGGTTGCTGAGGTACGCGGGGCTCTGGAGAAGGCTGGCGCGCTGGAATACACCACCATCGTCCATGCTCCTGCCTCCGATCCTGCCGGCTTCAAGTACATCGCTCCCTACGCTGGTTCAGC
>WQYJ01000048.1 GCA_009781325.1 Propionibacteriaceae bacterium
AGCTGAGTGCGCTGGCTGCGTTGCCACCGCTCGGCAGGCGTCCAGCCTGCCTGAAGCGATGGTCGCCTTGCCAGCACACCCATCTAGTGCCGCTCGTTACGGCAGCCATCGGTGGATTCGGGCTTAGCCCGCTGAAAGATTCTTCATGATTGCCCGTGTGGCAGCAGATCGGTTCTGGGTGAAGAAGTGCAGTCCTGGGGCTCCTAGCTCCAATAATTCTTGCGACAACTCGGTGGCAATCTGGGTACCAACTGCCCGTACCGATGCAGGATCGTCGGCTACCTCATCCAGACGAGCACGCACCGACGCTGGGATCTCGGCACCACTCATCTCGGCGAATCTGACCACCTGAGAGATCATGGTGATCGGCATGATCCCAGGAATGACTGGGATCTCGCATCCCAGTGAACGGACTCGGTCCACCAAGCGAACATAGGCCAACGGGTCAAAGAACAACTGAGTAATGGCGAAGTCCGCTCCTGCCTCCCATTTGTCTTTGAGAATCCTCGCATCCAGATCCGGATCATTCTGGGCCGGGTGGGCTTCCGGGAAAGCTGCGACTCCGACACAGAAATCTGAATGAGATTTGATCAGGCTCACCAACTGGGTGGCGTTCTCCAGGCCTTGAGGATGCTTTTCCCAGGGTACGGTCGGTCCGCCGGGCATGTCCCCGCGTATCGCGAAAACCAATTCCAGCCCGGATTCCGCGTACTGATCCAACACCGACACTAGGTCCGAGACCGGCTGATCCACACATGTCAGGTGCCCCATGGTTCTCATATGGGTCTGTTGGGACAACCGGGTGGTCACCGCCATCGTTCGGTCGCGTTGGGAGCCATTGGCCCCATATGTGACCGAAACAAAGTCGGGGTGCAAGGGTACCAGCTTCTCCAGGGTGTGCCAGAGCTGGGCATCGCTGACATCGTCCTTCGGTGGGAAGAACTCGAAAGAAAACAAGGGGCGGGATTCCGCAGCTAGTTGGGAAATCCTCATGCGGTGCGCTCCACGGAGGCATGGACTAACCCCATGAGCGCTTGGGTCCCTTCTGCTGACAGGTGGAGCCGGTTCAGCAGCCGCATCCCTGCAGCGGCCTCTGCTGCGATGGCCTTCTCGGTGTTTTGAACAGCGCCGGAGGACACCAGGATGTGACGAGCCTGCTCAATCTCAGAGTCACGCAGATCTTGCTTGCCCAGCAGATTCTCCAGCCGAATCACTTGATTCGGAGTAGCATCGCGCAGAGCATAGCCGATCATCAGGGTCTTCTTCCCCGCACGGATGTCATCTCCAGCCGGCTTACCGGTGACTTCAGGGTCGCCAAAGACCCCAAGGACGTCATCGCGCATCTGGAAGGCTTGGCCAATGTGGTTGCCGAAGACGCCAAGACTTTGGAGCATATCCTCATTAGCCATGCCCAAAGCAGCCCCGATCTGGACAGGGCGTGCGACGGTGTACTTGGCGGTTTTGTATTCCATCACCATGCGTGCATCAGCGATCACATCTTCGGCACTCAACGGTTTTGTCTCGGCAAATAGGTCGAGGAATTGGCCGGCCAGCACCTCTGACCTCATCACATCGAGATAGGGTCTGGCTCGCTTCAACTGGTCCTTCGACAGCGATGCTTGTTCGGCCATCGAGACCGACCAGGTGAATAAAATGTCGCCCAAGAGTACGGCAGCAGATTTTCCGAAATGCTCAGAGTCCCCCTGCCAATGCTCGTTCCGATGCACAGCTTCCGCCAAACGATGGGCAGAGGGCCCTCCTCGGCGAGTATCGGAATCGTCAACAAGATCATCATGAATCAGGGCTGACATATGCAGCAAATCCAGGCTTGCCGCCACATCAAGGACAGCCTTCGAAGGCTCCTCATTCCCCTCTGTCGCAGCCACGTACCCCCAGTAGCAGAACGCCGGGCGTATCCTCTTACCGCCACCGGCAAAATGGCGTACCTGATCCCAGACGAGATCGAGCCGATCCCCTGTCAGAGCAAGCAGATCATGCTGGGCAGCAATGAAGCGATCCAAGCGGGACTGAACCGCTGCATGGAAGTTGCTGTTGAGGGGATGATGAGAATTGAGCTTGATCAAGAAAGGCATCTCCTTACGGATGAAAAGAATCAGTGTACTCCAGTCAGGGTCCCCCGCGGCTGTGTACGCTCTGATATCCAGACTAACCCAAGACAGGGGTAAAGTACCATAGGAAACGAATTCATCGGTGCGCCTCACCCAGTTGTGGAGCTATTCTCCTACACTCAAATATGGATCATTAGTGCAATTTTCAGGAGTGAATGTGACTGTACCACCAGTCGATAATCTCATAGGGTCAGTCCTCAACGGCCGCTATGAGATAGTCGCACGCATTAATGGCGGAGGTACGGCTGTTGTTTACCGGGGAATCGACAGACGCTTGGGACGTACTGTCGCCATTAAAGTTATCCACGCTGCGCTGGCCGGTGACCCGGACTATGTGAATCGCTTTGATCGGGAAGCCCGTGCTGCTGCGAACCTCTCCCATCCCAATATCGTTGCTGTCTTCGATCAAGGCATGGCTGGGGATCGACCGTACATTGTTATGGAGTATGTCCGGGGCCAATCCCTGAGGTCGATCATTGCTTCCTCAGCGCCGCTGCCTCCCTCGCTTGCCCTGACCTATGCCCATGAGGTTGCCAAGGCCATTGCCGCAGCTCACGAATCTGGAGTCATTCACCGTGACATCAAGCCTGAGAATGTCCTGATCACCAATGACGGGTCGGTGAAGGTCACCGACTTCGGTTTAGCCAAGATCACCACCGCCCAGACAACCACAGCTTCTCAGAATGTTCTGATGGGTACGATGAGCTACATTGCCCCCGAGATCCCCCAATCAGGAGCTGCCACGAAAGCATCCGACATCTACTCGGCTGGCGTGGTGCTCTATGAGATGCTGACAGGCAAGAAACCCCATGTTGGGGAGGACTTATCACAGGTGCTGTATAAGCATGTGCACGAAGATATCCCGCCTCCGTCACAAGCACTGAGCGGTCAAGCCCGGGCAAGGATCCCCAACTATGTCGATGCCCTGGTCACTGCCTGTACATCCCGCAACGATGACCATCGTCCGCCGGACGGCCGGGTTCTTGAAGCCCAGATCGCGAAGGCTCGCCGCCGCCTGGAGGCAGGCACCCTCGATGATGCTGATCTTGTACGGGAGTTTCGTGAAGGCATTACTCCCAGCGAGCAGACTCCGGTGGCTCCGATACGTCCGGCCTCAGCCAGAGTGCCGAAACCGGCGCAGCCCGGCGTACGAAAACCAGCGAATCCTTCGGCAACTAAGCTGGAAAGAGCAGCAGAGAACCGACCAAAAACCGCTGCTGCAGCAAAGCCATCCTCGCCCGGGGGGAAACCCTCGGACTCCCGCCGCAAACTGCCTGTCATACCGTTGGTCGCCATCCTTGCCTCGACTCTGGTTGTCACAGGGATTCTCGGCTGGGTCTTCATCTGGAGTTGGACCCATGTTCCTCCCGTGGATGGTATGACCGAGCAGGTCGCCCGTACAGAGCTAGCAGCTGTGGGATTAACCGTCGCTGTGATGCAGGACTACTCCGAGACCGTCCCGGCAGGCCAGGTGATCAGAACGGTTCCTCAGGGCGAATCTCGGGTGAAGAAGAACTCAGAAATCACTGTCTACATCTCGAAGGGCCCGGAGAGGTACCCCATGCCCACAGTGATTGGCCTCAGTGAAGAGGAGGCTAAAAATGCCATCCTCAGCTCCCATCTGGCTGTTGGTACGATCAGCCGCGACTGGAGCGACACCTATCCTGAAGGCAGTGTCATCTCCGCATCTGAGGCTGCTGGTGACCAACTCAAGCCCAATACGGTGATCGACCTATCTGTCTCCAAGGGGCGCGAACCGATCACTATTGAATCTCAGGTTGGCAAAGCTCAAGAGGCAGCCACGACGGCCCTGACGGACAAAGGGTTCCAGGTGAGCGTCACCGGCGAAGAGTATTCCGTGAACATCCCCGTCGGCAGTGTTGTCTCCCAGACTCCCAACGAAGGCACTGGGCACAAAGGCGACATCATCGAGTTGGTGATCTCCAAGGGACCGCGCATGATCGAAGTCCCCGGTGTGTACTACATGACACGAGCAGATGCGACAAAGGTTCTCACTGATGCCGGATTCGTCGTCGATGCCCAGGTTAGAAACCCCATCGGAATCCCCTTAGGTCTTGCTTCAGGAACCGAGCCGCGTGCCGGGAAGTTTGCTCCTGAGGGTTCGACTGTGGTGCTGATTATCGTGTAGAAGTCTTCTTCAAAAACTCGGCCAGTGCACGGGCTATGGCTTGGCTACCTGCTGGGTTCAGATGGGAACCATCTAAACTCCACTGCGCCGCTAGGGCTGGTGTCACACCATCTCTGGATACCGTCAGCGTCCCCGAGGAGCCGAGAGCCTCCAGTGCTGCCAAATCGAAGACGAGATCACCGTAGTTCGCACGAAGCTTCTCATTGAAGCTGTGCTGGACCCAGTTATTCCAGGAGGCGTCGTACGCATAAAGCGGTGCTGTCATATGCACAAAGATGACGTCAGGGTATGCCTGCGCAAGAGTACGGAACGTGGCCGCGTACTTCTCAAAGAGTCCATCGATGTCAGTATCAGCTTGGAAATCCGCATAGCAGAGCTTGAAGATCGCGATCTGGGATTCGGCTCCGATGTCTCTCATCATGCGCTCAAATGCGGCCAGTTTCGCTGTCGGATCACCATTGAACCCCAGTGTGCATTCCCTGATTCCCACACCGAAGGGTGTATCGCACGCACCAACAAAAAGACCATCATCGATGGCATTCATCCCGTCGATGATGTTTTGGCCGACCGAATTATGGGCGAAGAGGATCGAGCCAACCGCTGCGGAATCCGAGGTGGTTTGCGAGGGAGTAGGAATGGGAGCCTGAGAAGACTGTGCCGGTGTTGGTTCCACAATCGCAGGGGTACACCCAGCAACTCCCATGACGCTGGCAAGCACAAGAGCGCACGTAGCTGCGGTTATTAGTTTGCGAATCATAATTACCAGAGTAGCCCACCATGGGGTCTGCTTAGAGTATGACTGGTTGGCCGTCCCGCAGATCGGTCAAAGCGGTGGTAGTCATCTCGGTGAGGCGGTTGTAGGTCAGGGTCCAGCCGCGTTCGTTGATCAGGCCGTCGTGGATCAGGAAGCCTTGGTTGGCGTTGACTGCTCGAACGAAGTCAATGGTCTCCTTCATCGCGCACCAGGGTGCATGGGCCGGGACAGCGAGGATGTCGATGTCCGGTGGTGCCATATCGATGGCATCGCCGGGATGAAAGAGGCTGGGTTCACCTTCTGTACGCAGCACGACACCGACGTTTCCAATCCTGGGGATCTCGTTGTGGATGATGGCGTGAAGACCTCCGACAGCCTCGATGAGGGTGCCTTGGATCCATGTCTTGGAGTTCGCCACGAGCTTCTGGGCTGTGGGGAGGTCCAAGGCTTCGACGATACTGGGTTCAACGAGGAACTGTGCATCAGGGTTGTTCGCTATCAGCGGGTAGATATGGACCGGATCAATGTGATCGGGATGCTTATGAGTCACCAGGATGACATTAAGGTCGACCACATCATGCCAGGCTGTAGAGAAGTTGCCCGGATCGATAAGGATCCTCAGATTCTCTGTTTCGATCAAGACACAGGAGTGTCCAAGATGTGTGATGTTCATGATGGGTCCACGTCTTTGAGAATTGAACCCAGTATCTTGCCGGATTCCACCACATCCTCGTATCTGGCACCGAGGTAGGCAACTGCTCTGACAAGTCGCTCCCCCATCTTCGTCAGCATTAGCCCCTGTGCTGCTGCCTGCAGAATAATCTCATCAGCTAAGCAGGACCCTGTTTGGATGATCACGATATTGGTGGGAATCTCTGCGCTGACCGCCCACGGGGCACAGGTGCGTACTTGGTCAGCGAATGCTGATGCCGCACGATGATCATCGGCTAGGCGGTCGATGTTATTCTCCAGGGCATAGATTCCTGCTGCTGCGAGAATTCCAGCTTGGCGCCAGCCTCCGCCGAGTCTCTTGCGCTGGATCCGGGCCCGAGCGATATTCTCACGACTTGATGCCAGTAGGGTTCCGACCGGGGCTCCCAATCCCTTCGACAAACACAGAGTCGCTGTTGTTGCCCGGCTCGAAAAATCAGCAAGGTTAGTTCCAAGTGCCACACAGGCATTGGCAAGCCTGGCTCCATCGAGGTGGAGTTTCAGCCCATTGTCCGCGCAGTAATCGGCAATGGCGAGATAGTTGTCCAACGGCTGAATCGCACCGGAATGGAAGTTCATGGTGTTCTCGATCTCAACGGCAGCCGTCTTGACGAGGTAACCGCCTGTGAAGGACACCTTGGGTTCGATATCCTCCAAGCGCGTCACCCCGGCATCGGAGGTCCAAGTACGGGTGGTGATCCCATGCAATAAAGCGTGGGCACCCATTTCAGCGCGTACGATATGTGCCCTCTCATCACAGAGAACATCCATCCCAGGCTCGGCAATCAGCCACAACCCCAGTAGGTTAGCCATCGACCCTGACACCACAAACAGGGCTGCTTCGTGACCCAGCAACTCGGCACCCATGGCCTCTAGGCGGGCTACCGTGGGGTCTTCTCCAAAGACATCGTCTCCCACATCAGCCATCGCCATCGCTTGGCGCATCTCGGGAGTCGGTTTGGTGAGGGTATCGCTTCGTAAATCCATGTGCTTAGCCTAGTCGCGTCGCGGGATTTTCGCAGGTTAGAAGTCCATTCCCACAAAGTCAACGCGGCGCCTCTCCATCATCGACAAGCGATCCGCGACCAAGAAGGCCAGTTCGAGGGATTGGGTACGGTTGAGCCGCGGGTCACAGACTGTCTCGTAGCGATGCGCTAGATCCTCCTCATGAAGATCGGCGACCCCTCCCACACACTCAGTGACATCATCACCGGTCAGCTCGACGTGAATACCGCCAGGCCATGTGGACAGACCTGCATGGACATCGAAGAATCCATTGACCTCTTCGGCTACATCGGTGAAAGCCCGAGTCTTATAGCCATTCGCGGAACTGAAGGTGTTGCCGTGCATGGGATCGCAGACCCAACAGACCCTGCGCCCAGTAGCTTCAACAGCTTCGATGACCGGTGGAAGCAGATCACGTACCTTGGTGGCCCCCATGCGGGAGATAATCGTAAGCCGGCCCGGTTCTGCGGTGGGGTCCAGGGTTTCTACCAGATCAGCAATATCGGAAGCCTTCGCACTGGGGCCGATCTTGACCCCGACTGGATTGCGCAGAGACTTCAGCAATTCGACATGTGCTCCGTTGAGTTGGCGGGTACGATCCCCGATCCACAGTAGGTGGCCTCCAACGTTGTACGGAGTGGAGGTACGTGAATCAATTCTGGTCAGGGAGTGCTCATAGTTGATCAGCAACGCTTCGTGGCTGGCGAAGAAGTCCACGGTCCTAAAGGATTCATCATCAACCCCGCAGGCGATCATGAAGGCCAGTGCACGATTGATCTCGGAGGTGAGTTGTTCGTACCTTCCGGAGACCTTCGCCGTACGAATAAAGTCCGAATTCCACGAATGCATCGCCCGCAGATCAGCGAAACCGCCCTTGGTGAAAGCCCTCACCAGATTCAGTGTCGCGGCGGAAGCATTGTAAACCTGGAGAAGCCTCGCGGGGTCATGGCGGCGTGCTTCTTCAGTGAACTCGAAACCGTTGACCGCATCGCCTCGGTAGGCAGGCAGGGTGATCCCATCACGGGTTTCGGTTGTTGAGGATCGAGGCTTGGCGAACTGACCGGCAATCCGCCCGATCTTCACCACTGGAACCTCCGCGGCATAGGTCAAAACGATCGCCATCGACAGCAGCACCCGCAAACGTCCTCGAATGGAGGCAGCCGTCACAGAGTCGAATGTTTCGGCGCAATCTCCGCCTTGGAGTACGAAGGCTCGTCCCTGGGCTGCCTCGGCAAGCTTGTGTTTGAGGGCATCACATTCTCCGGCAAATACCAGCGGAGGAAGAGAACGCAACTGGTCCAAGACCTTAGCGACTAGGGCTTGGTCCTCGTAGGCAGGCTGCTGGGCCGGATTGAGGGCGATCAGAGAATCCAGGGATGGTACGGTCGGGTTCACATCCCTTAGGGTATCGTGTCATGGACCTGATCAGCCAAATCAACTGTGAGGCTTATGCTTTTTGGGGTTGTAGGAGTATTCGTCGACCATCTCTTGTCCGGTGATTTCTTGGATACGACGCATGATTTCATCGGTTGTCTGCCGAAGAATCCTGTGAGTTTCGTCATAGTCAGTTGAGGTGAGGTAGGCTTCACGGATTTCCGGATCAATCGAAAAGGGTTCCCCGATTCGGATTTCGGGGCGGTACATCCAGGGGAAGGGCAGCCATTTCTTGACGAAGCGGGTATTAAAACACCCGAAAGGAATGATGGGGGCACCCGAAGCTAAGGCGATGCGGGCAACACCAGTGCGGCCCTTGTAGAGCCGTCCATCCGGGGAACGGTGGCCCTCAGGAAGAATAGAAACGAAGTCTCCCCTATCCAGCACAGTAAGGACCTGTTCTAAGCCCTCGGTGGCTGCTTGGCCTCCTGTGCGGTCGATCGGTACTTGATGGATCGCCTTGAGAAACCAGGCTACGAATCTATGGACCAAGGTGTCGGTACGGAAGAGTTCCTTCTTTCCCGGGAAGGTCACCTGAACCGGTGACGATGCCAACACCATGATGGCTTCACCGGCACCGAGGTGATTCCCAGCGATAACGGCTGGTCCGGTTGCTGGGAAATTCTCTTTGCCTCGATAAATGGGCCAGAACAAGATGAAGACCAAGAATTTGAGGAGATACTTCACCACGGTGTACAACACTTTTATAGTCCTTCCGACGGTCATAAGGGTACGTCTGAACCCTCGACTATTTCAAGCCAACCAATTGCGGTTCAAGGGTTTCTTCCTAACCGAGTATCATCATTGGTGTGCGCGATGAGGACAAGACCTTTGCTGAGATCGTACAGAAAGAGTTCGATGAGCAGTGGGAGCCTTCCACGCCTGCTGTACAGCCGCCTGCGAAGCCCGCTGTGACGCCCGCTGCCCAGGTGGAAGGGCCTCTTCCCGACTTTCACTTAAATCTCTATGATGACGATGAGTCCTACCGGGAGGTACCTCACACCACCTGGAGGATGTCACACATCATGATGTGGGGGCTGTCCCTGATTGTCATCGGCATTGTTGTCGCAGTGGCGAAGATTGCTCCGATGGGCTTACCGCTGTGGATTGGGTGGGTCAGTGTGGGGTGTTTCATTGCGGGGGGAACACTGTGTTTGTGGCATATCACTCACGCACCGCGTGACGATGATGAAAATGGAACGGTCTAGGCTACAGCAGGCGCCTGGCACCCACGAAGGGCATCCCTGCATTAATGGATGTGTAGACCACTCCGACACGCTCGTTGCGGGCATCTACGATCATTCCGCCGCCGACGTAGATACCTACGTGGCCAGGGCCGGAATAGAAGAAAACAAGGTCACCGGGTTGAAGATCTGACTTCGAGACCGCCCGGCCATAGTTGAACTGACCGCCCGCACCATGGGGAAGCTTGATACCGACCGAGGAATAGGCTGACATGGTGAATCCGGAACAGTCATAACCGCGCGGTCCTGACCCTCCGTACACATAGGGGTAGCCGACGCGGGCCATCGCCCAGTTAACGATTGCTTGGGCCGCTGCGCCGTTCTTGACCGGTGGAGGCGGGTTATGAACCTTCGATGAACTGTTGCCCCCTGCATAAGCAGCGGCGTTCGCATTGGACAAGGCAGCCTGCTGAGCTGCTGTGAGCCGGTTAACCAGAGACTCGGCTTCTTGGACCTTCTTGGCAGCTTTGTCTTTGAGGTCTTTCAGTCTGGCGCGGTCTGCCTCAATGGAGGCGATGGTGGCCTTCTGCTCTCGAAGCAGGTTGTCTAGTTCAGACTGGCTCAAAATATAGTTCTGAAATAACGCTGTGGTGGTGTCAGCGACCATATTTGTCATGATGAGACGTTCAACGACCGCTTGTTGATTGGGACTGGTGAATAGTGCCATGGTGGATGAGGTCCCGCGATCCTGGAATTGCTGAAGAGTCAGTACGGCGACTTGGGCCCGAAGGACTTCAACTTTTTCCCTCTGAAGATCCATCTCATCAGAAATCTGGGTCAGCCTCGCCTGGGCCGCATCCAGTTTGGCCTGGGTTTGGTTATACTCCTCATTCGCTTTGCTGGCTTCCCCCTGGAGTGCCACCAAGCGTGCTTTCGCATCGGTGAGCTCGTCCGCTTGCGATGTGGCTGTCCCTATCCATACAAGACCCCCGACCAGGATGACAGAAAGAACTGCCATCGCTAGTTGTCTCACTCGCGTCATTATCTACCTTCACAACCTAATTAACTTTGTTCCTGAGGAAATTCTAAGGGAAATTCAGTCGATGATCCAATCCAGGGCGCAATATGGACAGCTTCGGACATCATCATTTCATTGTTTCTTTGCACAGTGCTTCTTGGACTATTGAGACCCAGATTAGCGTGGTACGAAAAGCGCCGGATTGACCATCTCCCCGTCAGCCCAAACCATGTAGTGCAGGTGGCAGCCGGTCGAGGTTCCAGTGGTTCCGACTAGGGCAATTACCTGTCCTTGAACAACAGAGGTACCTGGCTTTGCGATGCCTGCTGAGAGGTGATTGAAGCTTGTGACGATGTGGCGTCCGCCGACCATGCCATGATCGACTACCAGACGATTACCATAGCCTCCGCCCCAGTAGTAATCCAGGACGAGACCGTTCGCAGGAGCCAAAATCGCGGTTCCGCATGGGCCAGCCATATCCATACCATCATGGAAGTGATAAGCCCCGGAAATAGGATGGATACGCATCCCAAAAGCCGACGTCATCAGATAGCGATCCATGGGAGACTTCAAATCCCTGGAGGGATTCGGCACCGCTGCATAGGGATCCTTGGAGCCCTTGCCGATAGCGTTGTATCCATAGAGAGAGCCAACCCTTGCGGTCCCGCTCACGACGACTGTCATGTTGCGCAGCAAGGAGTTGGCTTCGGAGATCTGGTTCTTGGCTTCGCGGTCGAGAGACTCTAAGGTGGCTTGTTCGCGCTGGATGGTCTCAACAGCGGCTTTCTCACTACGCTCCAGATCAGCGAGAGTCCCCTGCTCGAGCTGAAGGGCTGTGAACAATGTATTCGCAGTGTCGGTGACCTGCTGCATGACAGTGAGGTAGCTGATGAAATCATCTGTCGACGTACTGGTCATGATGGCGACAGTCGAGTTTAGACCGCGGTCCTGGTACTGCTGAAGAGCAATCTGAGCCAGTTGTGATTCCAGTTGCCCCATTTGGGTTTTCTGGGCTTCAA
>WQYJ01000049.1 GCA_009781325.1 Propionibacteriaceae bacterium
CCAACCGAGCTCGCTCGGCCTGGTCACGAATGGCTGCAGTTCGTCGTTCAGCTTCGGATCTCGCTGCCGTTTCGGACTCGGCCATCCTTCTCAGGGATTCCGCCTGCCCCTCCAAGGAACGTACTCTCTCCTCCATAGTACGCAAGGCCAAGCGGGCTTCCATCTCGGTTTGGCGTGCCGTACGCGCCGACTGTGCGAGTTCTTCCTTCAGTTTCGGGTCGGGGGCGACACCATCAGAGGTCGTTTTCGCTGCCGCCACCTGGTCATTCAGTGTAGTCAACAGGCTATGATCGGCTGCTAAGTCCTGTTCTGCTCCTGTGAGTTGTGCTGCAAGTCGATCTGCGTGGGCTTTGGCAACCATCACGGCTTGCTCTGCTGCGGCCCGCTGACGATCCTCTTCCCCCTGGGCAAGATCCCTGTGCTGAAGCTGCGAGGTTTTTTCTTCAACCACGGAAGCTGCTGTCTGAAGATCAGCCTGTGCCTTCTGGGTAGTCGCTTGCGCAGCGGTGATCTTTTCAGTCACCAGCGCCAGTTCGGCTTGGGCTGCTGCGAGGTTCGAGGCAATCTGAATAGCAGAGTCAGCCGAATCCGAGCCTCCAGTCATCAACCAGGAGTTCACGCAATCACCATCGCGGGTGACCACGGTAACGTCCGGGCGCTGATCGAGGACTGCTCGTACGTCATCCAGCGAGTCCACAACATAGGTATCGGCCATCAGGTGAGCCAAGGCCGCCAGAACTGCTGTGTCTCCAGTGATGACAGACATTAACGGCTTAGTTCCGCGCAGGGTCGCGGGCGCCGGTATACCTTGGGAACCAAGGATCAACAGACCAGCTCGACCATGATCACTACGTTTGAGGGCTTGGACTGCATTAATCGAGGTGGAGTAATCGCGTACGGCGATAGCTTGGGTTCCGCTGCCGAGTCCAGCCGCAACAGCCCGCTCGTAGCCGGACTCCACAGCAATCATGGATGCTACGGAGCCGAGGATTCCTGCCAGGTCATCCTGTGCGGAAATCCAGGAACTCCCATCAGTGTGTTGAGCCATTTTGAGGGCATCGCAGCGGGCAGTTAGGCCTGCCTGAAGCTGCGCCAATTCCTGGGTGTGGGTGCGAGCCAATTCGAGCGCTTCCGCAGCGGCTTTGACATCGGCTTGGGCTTGTTCGAGTTCAGTCACCAACGACGCCCGATTCTCGGCTTGGTTGGATGGTTGGCTGAATTCGTCGAGGGCTTTGGTCGCCTGATCCGCTTGTTCTTGGGCAAGTGCCAGGGCAGTCTTCAGTTCTTCCAAACGCGTACTTGCTAACTCCAGGCGTGCCTTCACCGATGCTGCTTGGCCGGCTAGGCGTGCATTGGTTTCCCGGGTAGCGGAGCTTGCCAGAGTCTGAACCGCGAAATCCTTCTCCGCCTGAGCGGATTGAGCCTCCATGTCTACCCGGCGTGCTGTGGCTTCTTCTAAGGCGCCTTGGAGGCTGGTGATCTGGGAGACTAACTGGGATTCACCCTCCAAGATCCGCTCAGCCTGGGCGATCAGTGTCTCTGGATCTCGGTCGGGGTTCGGGGTCATGACAGGCATGGACTCGGCGTTGCGTACTCGTTCTTCTGCGAGAGTCAGGATGGAATTCACTCTCTCGGTGATCCCCGACAGCAGGAACCAAGTCTCCTGGATGCGGCGGTAGGCTAAATCCTGGTCGGACATGGCTTTGCGCCAGTCGTCCTCAAGCTGACGGTGTTTGCCGAGTTCGGCTTCCACCTGCTCACGCTTGTTGAGTACCTTCTGTTCATCTGCCAGTTCAGTGACCAGTATCTCGTGTGCTTGGGCGATATCGTCAGCCAGCAGTCGGGCTTTGGCATCGCGAAGATCGGCTTGGACGACACTGGCGCGCTTGGCGACCTCCGCTTGACGGCCCAGCGGCTTGAGTTGACGCCGGATCTCAGCGATGAGATCTGTCAGACGATTCAGATTGGCCTCGGTTGCTTCAAGCTTGCGCAGGGCACGCTCTTTGCGCTCTCGGTGTTTGAGTACCCCCGCAGCTTCTTCCACGATCCGACGGCGAGTCTCGGGGGTGGCATGGAGGATTTCTTCCAAGTCACCTTGTCCAATGACGGTGTGCATCTCGCGTCCGATACCGGAGTCAGCCAGCAACTCCCGTACATCCAATAACCGACAGCTTGTCCCGTTGATGGCATACTCCGAGTTACCGTTGCGGAACTTCGTACGAGAGATCGTCACCTCGGTGTAGTCGATGGGCAAGGCCCCATCACTATTGTCGATGGTCAGTTGGATTTCTGCACGCCCGAGCGGTTTCCTGGTGGAGGTCCCGGCAAAGATGACATCTTCCATCGAACCGCCGCGCAAGGTCTTTGCTCCCTGCTCCCCCATGACCCAGGCGAGCGCATCAACGATATTGGATTTTCCTGATCCATTAGGGCCGACAACACAGGTGATTCCCGGTTCAAGATCGAGGGTCGTCGCTGAGGCAAAAGACTTGAAACCGCGCAGGGTGAGTCTCTTAAGATACATCGTCTGCCTCACTGACCATCTCGGTGGGTTCTTTCCTGATTGCCTTGAAAGTCCAGAACTTGTTCAGCAGGAATGAGACCGGGAGAGTAACAAAGATCATTATCAGGTGTGCCCAGTACCACTTGGTTCGAAATCCTGTTGTGTTGTCGAACACTGAGCTCGGCAGACCGATCGGTGAGTTGGGATGCATCAGAAGCTGTTCGATTATCATGCCCAGCCCTTGGGCCACCAAACCCACAACGAAGAAGGGAAGAAACTCAACTAACCATCCTGCATGGAGTTTGGATTTGAAAGACCACATCCGATTGAGCTGATAGTTCGACAGATTGGCCACAACAAAGGCAACCACCGAAAAGACGAGGAACCAGCGGATGTTATACACAGTGCCTGGGATCGGAAGCCACACATTCTCAGGTTCAGCATTCGCCCAGATCAGCGGTGCTCCCTTTCTGGCGCCGTAGGCGACCAGGAGATTCACCAGCACTCCGGAAGCGCCGACAATGGAGAAACGTACGAGTTGGCCAAAACTCCTCCAATGCCTCACGATGAAGTCTCGAATCACCTTCACTCCTGTCCGGATGCCGTGAGGGCTTCGTAGGCAATTTCGGCTGCATGCTGCTCTGCACCTCGCCTGGACGTTGCTGTCCCAGTCCCTAAGACTTGATCGTGAATGTGAACCTCTGCGGTGAAGACACGTTCGTGATCAGGGCCGGTAGCATCACCGGTGTAGACAGGAATCCCCAGGTTCATGGCGGCGGTTAACTCCTGGAGGCTTGATTTCCAGTCCAGGGATGCTCCTCTGGATGCCGCATCTTCGATGACTGGACCAAGAACACTGGACATGAAGACTGCGGTGGCCGGGAAACCGCCGGAAAGGTGAATGGCTCCAACCACTGCTTCGAAAGCATCAGCAAGGATGGAATCCTTGGTATCACCGTGGGTGGCGATTTCACCCTTTCCCAGTTTCAGATTGGTGCCAAGGTCTAATTCACGTGCACACTGAGCCAGAGTTTGGCCCGAGACAACAGCAGCACGAAGGCGGGCAAGCTGGCCCTCCATGCGGTCTGCATAGGTATGAAAAATGAACTCGGTGACCACAGCTCCCAGGACTGCATCACCGAGAAACTCTAGGCGTTCATTGGTGGCTCCGCGCCCATTCTCATAAGCCCACGAGCGGTGAGTGAACGCAAGATCCATGAGCTGAGAATCGACGTTAATTCCCAACTCATCAAGACGATCGGAAAGGCGGCTCACATTGGGTTACGCCTGAAGTACCTGGCGCCTCGAACCGCGGGGACCGTACTGCCCACATGAGGGGCACGCTGTGTGGGGCAGATGCTTGGCACCACAAGCAGCATTAGCGCAGGTGACTAATGTAGCCATCTTTGCCTTCCACTGCGAACGGCGGGCACGAGTATTCGCGCGCGACATTCTCCTCTTCGGGACAGCCATTGGTCGACTCCTTCAACTTTTTCCGCCGGAATTCTCCGCGGACAACTAGAGTATCTTACCCTATTGCCCCAGTGACATCCAAGGCGAGTCTGCCGGTTCATCATGGTGATGATCGGGATCGGAATTCAGGTCAGCCCCGCAATGGGTGCACAGCCCCTGACAGTCGGCGGAACACACGGGGTTGAGCGGTTGGTCGAGGATCACAGCCTCACGGATACAGTCGGTGAGATCGATCATCTCTTCAGTGATGATTCCGACTTCTTCTTCCTCGTAATCCTTCTCATGTTCGGGATAAACAAACATCTCCAAGATGTCCACCTCAACCTCATCAGAAAAAGACTTGAGGCATCGTGCGCATTGGTAGTCGAGTTCGCCGGATGCGCTGGCGGTGACCAGCACTCCATCACCGACACTTTGCAGGTTTCCTTCGACCGCGATCGGGCGCCCCTGCGGCAGACTGATGAGTCCCACGTCAACCGGCTCATCAAAGCCAGCTTCGAAAAAGAAGTCTTTGAGCGAGCCTGGTGTTCTCTTCAAATCAACAAGACTGAGTTCAAATTCTGTGCTCATGGCTTAGAGATTCCACCTCGGCATGATTGTCGTATGGGACTCTTCGTCGTTTTCTTCCTTGACTCTGCTCATCAGCCTCTCCCGCATGACTCCCACGCGGGACAGGGTCACTTGCAGTTCAGCTTCGAAGGCAGCCAAACGAGTCTCCACATACCGGTCAGCTTCAGCGAGCAGTTCTTCTTGCTCAGCCTTGGCTTTGGCTTCGATACGTGCCGCTCGAGTTCTCGCCTCTTGTACGATCTCGGTTTGGTCGACGATATCCCAGCCGCGCCGAGACGATGTCGCGGATTCCACCTTGGCACGAGATTCGAGGTCTTCCTCCAGCCCGTTAATGATGGAATCAATCACAGCCAAGGTGTCAGCACGGTTCAACATGCATGACGCAGACATCGGCACGGCCCGAGCCTCAACAATCGACCTCTTGAGGTCTCTCAAACGACGTTCGGTCGCAGTAGTCTCAGCCATTACAACTCCTTTTGCATTAGCGCACTGACATTAGACGGTACGTAAGGTGACACGTCTCCGCCAGCACGGGCAATGGATCTTACCAAGGTGGACGAAATGAAGCTCACAGATGTGCTGGCAGGCAGAACTACGGTTTCAACTTCCCCCAATGATGTGTTCATCATTGCCATAGACCACTCTGCCTCGAAATCTGCCCCGCCCCGCGCTCCGCGGACTACGACGTTGGCCTGGTGTTCGCGACAGAAATCCACCAGGAGCCCCTCCATCGCAGCTACGGAAACATTATCAAAACCAGCGACCGCTGTGCGTACCATCTCAACTCGTAAATCTAAATCAAACATGGTCTGTTTTCCAAGATTAACCCCGACAGCAACGATCACTTCATCGAAGAGCTGCGAGGCTCGCGCCACGATGTCGTGGTGGCCGAGCGTGAATGGGTCATAGGATCCCGACACGACTGCCTTCACTGACTTCCCTTCTCTGCATGGAAAATGACGGTGTCTCCGTAACGCCTGGTTGAGACCTTTAGGAAACTCTCAGGAAACTCTACCGCAGAACTGTGTCCCGATCTCTCAACAAGCACACATCCAGGCTCACAAAGCCAGCCGCGGGTGTTGATTTGCCCGAGAATTGCCTCAACAAGGTCATTTGGCATCTCATAGGGAGGATCCATCCAAATGATGTTAAAGCTTGTGGGCTCACGAACAAGGAACTTCGCCACATCCATCCCTAGGACTTCGCCGTGGACGGAGAGGGTTTCCAGATTCTGTTTAATGAGACGAGCAGTGTGTTTGTCGACCCAGGTCACCTCGGCTCCCCGGCTGAGAGCTTCAAGCCCCACGGCACCAGAACCCGCGTACAAATCAAGGAAACGGCACTGGGATAACTGCTCACTGGCAACGCGGTTAACCACACCCAGGTAAGATGCAAGGTAGGAAAAAACTGACTCCCTGACCCGATCAGTGGTGGGACGAGTCGCGGGCCCAGCGGGTGTAGCAATTCGCCGGGAGGCCAATGAACCTGCGATAATCCTAGTCACCATTCAAGATTACGTGAAAGAATCGAATCATGACAGAAAATGAGTCCCCAGTCGCATTTCTCGACATGGACAGAGCTTGGGATCTGCTCGCCGCGGATCGTCTTGGCCGCCTCGGTGTCCAAGACGAAGTTGGCGTGGATATTTACCCAGTCAACTATGCGGTTGACGGCGAATCCATCGTCTTCAGGACTGCTGATGGATCCAAACTGTCGAATCTGAAGGCTCACAGCCTGGTCACCTTCGAAATCGATCACTGGGGTGAGACGGCAGGTTATTCTGTGGTCGCCCGCGGACACGCTGCTCCTATCACCGATCCTGATGAGATTGCTCAGGTTGAGGCTCTGAGATTAAAGCCGTGGGTTCCCACGGTGAAGACTACTTTCGTTCGAATCTTCGTCCATTCGATTACAGCCCGTAAGTTCTTCTTTGGTCAAGATCCCATCGAGAAGTATCGCTGAATCAAGCCGACTCAATGAGGTCTGCTTGAGCACGCGCCTCAACATCTGCCACATAATCTGCAATTCCAGGATCTGTCATGAGCGGATCTCGACGTACGACTTCCTCCGCAAGGCCGCGGGCAAGGTCGATGATCTCGCCGTGTTCAAGAACCTTGAGCAGCCGAAGTGAACTGCGCCGCCCTGATTGATTCATCCCCAAGACATCCCCTTCGCGGCGCTGAGCCAGATCGGCTTTCGCTAGTTCGAAGCCATCTCGGGTCTGAGCGACAGCTTCGAGTCTTTCTCTTGCCGGGGTTTCCTCCTCTGCTTGAGTCAGAAGTATGCAGACTCCGGGATACTCCCCTCGCCCGATTCGTCCCCGTAACTGATGGAGTTGTGAGATACCAAATCTCTCGGCGTCGAAGACAACCATCATCGAAGCATTAGGTTGATCCACACCCACCTCGATCATCGATGTGGCAACAAGAACATCGATCTCACCGGCAGTGAACCGAGCCATGATGTCTGTCTTCTCCGAGGTTGGCAGCCGAGAATGCAGAACAGCAAGCCTCAGGCCCGCCAGAGGCCCCGCAGTGAGCATGCCAGCAGCTTCGACGACCGAGGTTCCTTCGTTTTTGTCGGTCGGATCGATTTTGGGAGCCACAACAAAGACTTGACGCCCCCGGGCTACCTCTTCTCGTACTCGCTCCCAGGCGCGGTCCACCCAGGCTGGTTTTGCCTTGACATCTACCACAGTGGTCGTCACCTGTGCCCTGCCTGCGGGAATCTCGACTAGTGTGGACATATCCAGGTCGCCAAAGATAGTCATCGCAACCGATCGTGGGATCGGTGTAGCCGTCATCACCAAGATGTGAGGACGGGTCGTACCTTGATCGGCGAGAGCATTTCTCTGCTCCACCCCAAAACGATGCTGCTCATCGACCACCACTAATCCTAGGTCCGCGAACTGGACGCCCTTACTCAGAAGGGCATGGGTTCCAATAATGATTCCCGCTTCACCGCTAGTGATCTTCGCGATGGCAGCCCCTTTTGCTGCGGCTGTCATGGACCCAGTCAACAGAACAACATCGGTAGTTGGACCAGCAGTAATGAGGTCACCATGTGTGAGTTCGCCCATCAACTCCATGACAGTGTAGGCATGCTGGACAGCCAAGACTTCTGTGGGAGCTAGGAGGACGGCTTGACCGCCTGCATCGGCCACTGTCAGCATTGCCCGTAGAGCAACGACGGTTTTACCAGAGCCGACTTCTCCTTGGAGAAGACGCTGCATGGGACGGGTCTTTCCTAGATCCTCAGTAATCGCTTTCCCGATCTCGATCTGTTCATGAGTCAGTGTGAAGGGTAAGTGCGCATCAAAGGCGGTCAGGAGCCCGTCTGGACCAACGAGCCGAGGAATGGCGGTGTGCTTGGAGGAATCCTGGCGACGATAAGCCATTGCTACTTGGGTCGCAAAGGCCTCATCGAAAAGAAGGCGCTGAACCCCTTTGTCATAGGTTTTCTTACTCATCGGGGTATGAACCTGATGGAAAGCCAGTAAGAGGTCGGAGACTTCCGCCTTGTCGCGCACCCACCTCGGTAGGGGATCCTCCAACCCAGAAATCAAGCCTAAACAGGTCTTAATAGACTTCGCGACAACCCAGGTCATGAGTTTGGATGTCTGGGGATAGAGTCCAATGAAAGACTTCTCACCCACAGCCGTAGCCATCTCTTGAGCTTCATCATTGCCTAGAAAACCGTTCTTAGTGACCATCGCAAATGCCGGATGTGTGAGTTGAGGATAATTCCGAAACCAACCGATTTTCCCTGCGAAGATCCCACGTTCTGATCGGGAAAGAAGACGTTGCCAGTATTCAAGGTACTTCTTCTGACCGAAGAAGGTTGCTGTCAGCGATCCATGCCCATCCGAAAGAGTGACCTCCACGCGCTGACGCGGAAATTCGCCTTTTATGTGCACATTCGAGATACGCGCAAGCAAAGCCACATATTCATCGTCCCCCTGGTGGCGGGCAATCAAAGAACGAATATCAGTCAACTCGGTCCCCGACATGAAATGCCGCGGAAGAAGGCGAAGCAAGTCACCGCAGGTCTCGCAGTTGAGCTTCAGGAACTGCTGAGCAGACTCAGGGCCAATCGCCTTCGTTAAAGGGACTGCCAGATCCTGAAACGCTTTCGTCTTCCAAGTTGTCATCGAACCTCCTCCACTGAGACTAGTGCCTTGAGCAGACAATTTTGGCCTAAGAAACAACAAACCCGCCCTTTCGGGCGGGTGTCGCATCAGAATCTCTTAACGAGAGACCTTGCCTGCCTTAATGCAGGACGTACACACGTTCATTCTCTGAGGTGTGCCGTTGATCACAGCACGAACCCGTTGAATGTTGGGGTCCCAGCGGCGCAGAGTCTTTTTCTTCGACCATGGCACGTTGTGGCCAAAACCCGGGCGCTTGGCGCAGATATCGCACACGGCTGCCATTGCTTTAACTCCTCGATTTCGTTGGGTACCAACCCAAAGTCAACTCGCCTATCTTACACGATAGGCACTTGCAGACTCAACTGGATCTAGAACTTACCTGAGTGTCCTGTTGAACTCACTCCGGCGGAACTGGAGATCGTACGACCCGAACTGTCGGAATCATCTGAACTCGAGATTCGTTCCTGAGAGACAGTGGAGTGCAGGAATCTATCCTGTTGGGCTGTCACGGCCATGGAACCCTGCCGAATGTACGGTGCCGCAGCATCCTGCTTTCGCACCGACTTGAGCTTGCGCTTCTGGCTTGAGGTGGCGATCAGAGCAATAATCAGAGCAATGACCACTGCGGTTGTGCCAGCCATGATACGTGAAGCTGTTACCTCGGAAGGTGTCAGAGGAATGTTGCCGGTGTCGAAGGGATGGCCTGTATTCGCCTGGATAATGAACTTCTCGCACGCATCAGCAAAAGCATGGAAGGCGTCGTTGTAGTTGTCATTCTTCAGATCCGGAAGATAATGCTTATCAAGGTAAACCTCACCGGCTTCTGTAAAGATTTCTATTCCGCGTCCGAAAGTCACAAAGGCGAAGTCCCTGTCTTCCATGGAGATCAGCAGGATCGCGCCATCTCTTCTTGACCCATCGCCGAATCCGTTTTCGAGGTAGAAATCCCGGGCAAAGGTGAAGACATCGCGGTTATCCAAGCCCGGAATGCTCACGACAACAACATCGAAGGAGTACCGTGCAGAAACATCGTCAAGCTTAGCTGTCAGAGCTGAGGCTTGCGCATCGGTCAAGAGATTAGCCTCATCCACAAAGCGCGGAAGATCCGGTGTTGCAGACGCAAGATTCGGCGGAAGCAAAATCAAGAAAACAAGGGACAGTGCGGTTGCGAGAAACGCTTTCTTTTTCATCATTGACCTCACATCACACTCACGAGAAGTTGTCCCAAAACGAGCAAAATCAGACCCCAGATGCCGAAGAGCTTCCAGAAATACGCGTTCGCTGCTGCTTTATCCACGGGAAGATCCCCGACCAGCTTGCCTGTTTGACCGTTCATAGCGAAGGTGAACCCCTTGTCCTGCCACCGTGTTGTCAGCATCCACACCGGCATCATGGCGTAGTAGACCACACCTTTTCTGACCCAAATGTAGGTGTTCTTGGCAGTGACGGAGTCATATCCGGCTACGGTGTCTCGGAAAACCCGTTCAGCGGACCTTTCCATACGTTCATTGGCTCGTGGTACGCCTTGAGAGGAATCAACATCGTACTTGTTGGCGTAGAAGCCAGCCAGATAAGGAGTTGCGAAAGGCACCCCTTCTGTCATGTTGTACGGCTCGATGGACTCCATCAAGGTGTTATCCATCGCAGCCGAACCGTCGACAGGAACATAGTCGAAGGCCAGGTTGCCTTCACGCAGGACATAGAAATGCGAGGTTTCGGTGTTTCGTATCTGGCCGGTCGTCCATGTGCGTACCTTCGTGGCGTCGTAATCGACGCGGGTATGGGTATCAGCGGAATATAGCCAGAAGGGAACGTAGACCCCCTTGATCTCTTCCAGGTGGTTCTTGTCCTGGAAGACTTTCGGAAGAAGCTTCTTTCCCAGATAGTGCTTCTTCAGAGCCTCCAGGGCGGCATCTTTACCCAGTTTGAACGGAATGATGACATCAGGGCGGAATGCTCCTGAGAACTTCGAGGTCATCACCACCGGGTTCCCGCAGAAGGGACACGAGGTTGACCCCAGTGTTTCATCTCCGATGATTTCGCCTCCA
Organism: Propionibacteriaceae bacterium; assembly: GCA_009781325.1. Classification (GTDB taxonomy): domain Bacteria; phylum Actinomycetota; class Actinomycetes; order Propionibacteriales; family Propionibacteriaceae; genus WQYJ01. The sequence continues at coordinate 10,745 of WQYJ01000049.1, forward strand.
CAGGATTGACAGGAGTAGACCGCTAGGCCTTGTGCCTCCTCGGGTGACCACCCCTGGTTCTGGTAACCATAGGGGTTTTCCTCAGATGGTTGGGCGTTCGCGAGGTCGGCTTCCATCTGCGCCAAGGTGGCAATATCAATCATCGAGGCACAGTACGGGCACGCCAGTTGTGCCGTACCCGGACTGAACTCGATAGCTCCGGCGCAATTCGGGCACTTGAAGCTTTGTTGCGCCATGTCTTACCCAGCAGCCAATGGTGTGCCGCATTCTGGACAGAATTTTGCGACACCAAGTGAAGGATCTGGGGTCCAACCGCACCTGGGGCAACCCATGGGTGCTGGAGCGACTGGCTTTGGCTGTCCGCAGTTTGCGCAGAAGGCTCCTGCATTCTGGGCGAATCCGCAGGCGCAGGCCCAGTAGGCAGCCGGAGCGGCTGGGGGCGGTGCGACTGGTGGAGCGGGCGGCGGTGCTGCTTGCGGAACATATCCACCACCTGGAGCAACAGGAGGAGAGGCTGGGCCCATACCGGACTGCGGCCCGCCTTGGGCTTGTCCCATGGCGAACAGATCGGCAGCATTGACTCCGCCGGCCTGTTGAGCCATGCCCATACCGATAAAGCCTTGCATGGCACCGCCGTCATTATTGGCGGCGGCCTTCA
>WQYJ01000050.1 GCA_009781325.1 Propionibacteriaceae bacterium
CGAAGGCTTTCTACCTCACTGCCACCGCGGTTCCGCGCACGGCAGGAAAGTCTATGGCTCAGCGAGTTTCCGAGAAGATGATTCAAGAGGAAGCTCTTGTCCCCACCCTTGGCGCCGTCTATCTTGCTCCTTATCTCAACGGTGTGCTGAAAGGTGCGTGGAGTCACGGGCATCTCAGCCTAGGTGAGTTATGGGGACACATGACACGATACCCCTATCTCCCTCGTTTAGCTCGCAGAGATGTTCTGGATGAGTGCGTCCGCCATGCGCCGCTTGCTGTATTGGTAGGACAGGAGCGGTTTGCCCTAGCCACCGGTTGGGATGAGACCACTCAGCGCTATCGTGGGCTGATCATCCCACCTCGCTCAGATGCAAGCATCACACCGACCGACAATACGCTGTTCGTCGAATGGGATGTGGCGCAGGCTCAAGCTGAAGCTGAAGCAACGGAAGCAGTGCCAGCGACCCAAGACTCGTCACTTACTTCCGAGCCCTCAAGCCCGGTCCGCGTTCTGACACCATCCGAGCCACCCATGGAAACGGAGGAAGAAGATGGCTTTATCCGCTTCTTCGGCGCAGTAACCCTCAATCCTGATCGATACAGTCGCGATCTGGGCAACATCCAGAGAGAGATCATCGATTACCTTGCTGGTGCTGGAGCGACTCTGGAGATCAGTCTCGACATCCAAGCGCGAAAAGCCGATGGTTTCACCGAGGCTGAGATTCGTACCATCACTGAGAATGCTCGGACCCTGAAGTTTGATAACAGCGCAATGGGCTTTTCCGCATAATCGACGTTCCTGCAACGGAGGTTATGGTTTGTCGTCAAAGCGACGACGAATCGCGCCCGCTAACGGGTTTGGCGGCTTAGTGGAAGAAGTGGCGTACTCCAGTGAAGTAGAGACTCACCCCCGCAGCCTCACAGGCGGCGATCACATCGTCATCGTGGATGGAGCCGCCTGGTTCTACGATGGCGCGGATTCCGGCTTCGAAGAGCAGGGTGGGGCCGTCGGTGAAGGGGAAGAAGGCATCGGAGGCTGCCACCGACCCTAGGGCTCGTTCTCCGGCTCGCTCAATAGCTAGGCGGCAGGAGTCGACTCTGTTGACTTGGCCCATTCCTACCCCGACTGAGGCTTGGTCGTGTGCCAGCAGGATCGCGTTGGACTTCACTGCACGTACTGCTCTCCATGCGAAGGCTAGGTCGGCCAGCGTGGCCTCATCGACGCCGGCTCCGGCTTTGAGCTCCCAGGTGGTGGGGTCGTCCCCAGCGGCATCGATGCGGTCGAAACCTTGGGCGAGGACACCGCCAGAGATAGTACGCAGGTCGTACCCACCCGGCGCATATCCACCCACCTGGAGAATCCGGAGGTTCTTCTTCTTTTGAAGCAAAGCCAGAGCCTCGGGAGCATACCCAGGAGCAATGAGCACCTCAGTGAAAATACTCTTCAAGTTCTCAGCCATCTCCAGGCTGACTTCGCGGTTCGCCGCCACGACTCCGCCATAAGCGGAAAGGGGATCACAAGCGTGAGCCTTCAGATGAGCCTCAGCGATGGTCGCCCCCACAGCGATCCCGCAGGGATTGGTGTGCTTGATGATCGCCACAGCAGGGGCATCGAAGTCATAGCAGGCGCGGTAGGCCGCTTCGGCATCCACATAGTTGTTGTAGCTCATCTCCTTGCCGCCGAGTTGTTCAGCCTGCGCCAAACCCGCTTCATGGCCGACAAACAACGCCGCCTCCTGGTGGGAGTTCTCGCCGTAGCGCAGAGGATGAGCCAAAGAATAGGTACGCCCGATCCACCCCGGCCACTGTCCCGACCCGAACTGATCAGACATCCACGTCGCCACTGCGACATCATAGGTAGCTGTATGACAGAAAGCCTCGCGGGCTAACTGCTGACGCTGTGCGCGGGTCAGCCCGCCGTTACGGAGAGCATCGATGAGCCCAGGATACTGGGACGGTGAGGTGACAATCCCGACACTCTCGTGATTCTTCGCGGCAGCCCTGACCATCGTCGGCCCGCCAATATCGATCTGCTCGATGCACTCATCCGTACTGGCCCCACTGGCGACCGTATCGGCGAAAGGATAAAGATTCGACACAACCAGATCGATCCCAGTGACTTCGAGATCCTCAAGCTGAGCAACATGGGATTCCAGGCGGCGGTCAGCCAAGATCCCAGCATGGATATGCGGATGGAGAGTCTTGACCCGACCATCCAGGCATTCGGGGAATCCGGTCACATCCTCCACTGCGGTCACAGGAATCCCAGCCTCGGCAAGGGTCTTCGCTGTGGACCCAGTGGAAATAATCTCCACACCCTGCTCAGCCAAGACGCGGCCAAGATCGACCAGCCCCGTTTTGTCGTAAACACTCACCAGTGCGCGAATGATTTGACGTTTATCGGTCATTGTTCCTCCAATCAGAGACGACCTCAACGAGAAGCCGCCTTTCAACCCCCTTAATGCGTTCATGCAAACTTGCTTCATCATCCCCAGGTTGGACCGCCACCACTTCTTGGGCGATGATTGGTCCGGTGTCGATCCCCTCATCGACTGCGAAAATCGTACACCCGGTCATCGTGACCCCAGCAGCCAGCGCATCGCGTACGGCATGTGCGCCGGGGAAATTCGGGAGAAGTGCTGGGTGGGTATTGATGAACCGTCCGGCGAACTGGGCCAAGAATGCCTTACCTACGAGCTTCATGAACCCTGCCGAAATCACAAGGTCGGGGGAATAGGCAGCGACAGTACGGGCAAGCTCACGATCCCACGCATCGCGATCCGTACCCTTCACTAGGGGAAGCACAAACGTGGGAATCCCACGATCCGATGCTCGCACAAGTCCCTCAGCTTCACGATCCGCCCCCACCGCCACGACTTGTGCTGACAGGTTCCCGGCAGCAATGGCGTCCAGCAGAGCTTGTAAAAGGGTGCCAGCACCCGAGATCAGGACGACACAACGCAGCGATTCAGGCACACAGTAACTCTACTGGATGAACCAAGTGGGGGTGTCGGGGGAGGTATGACTTGACTGTATTACCCCCCGGTCATCCTGCCGTGAGGCAGGACCCCCGGCAGCCAGCGTATGGACTTGAGAAAGACAAGCTTTACCACAGACCCTACGTCGGCTGCCGGGGGTCCTGCCTCACGGCAGGATGACCGGTGGCCAGCGTATGGACTTGAAGAAGAAAGGCTTTCCTACAGACCCTACGTCGGCTGCCGGGGATCCTGCCTCACGGCAGGATGACCGGTGGCCAGCGTATGGACTTGAGAAAGACAAGCTTTACCACAGACCCTACGTCGGCTGCCGGGGGTCCTGCCTCACGGCAGGATGACCGGGGGTCGGCGAATGGACTTGAAGAAGAAGGGCTTTACTACAGACCCTACGTCGGCTGCCGGGGGTCCTGCCTCACGGCAGGATGACCGGTGGTCTAGAGTGGCTCCCCTTTGTCACCCTCACTGTCACGCCCCTATTCGTCAGGGTGGAAGTTCAGTGTTGGTTGTTCGGCGACGACTGGTTGGATCCTGGCGGTGGCTTCGCTGTTTTCTTGGGCTGGGGACTCATTAGACGCCCCAGCCGGTTTCTTGGTCTTCGCTTTGCGGAAGATTGGGGCCAGCCAGGATCGACTGACAGTGGGTTCTTCCTTGGGTTTGTCAGGTTTGCGTGCAGACTGATTTAGTTTCTCGGTGATCGACACGGTCTGTGAATCATCAGAGGCTTTCTTGGCACTTGTTGGCTTCTTGGCATCACCAGATGCCTCGTTGACTCCATCCGGCGACTTCACCTTCTTGTCACCGTTCGTCACCGACTTCTCGCCGTTAGTTTCTGCGCCCTTCGAGGCGGGAGTCTTCTTGATCAGAACCGTGGGTGAATCCGGTGCTGCGATACCTCTCTTGCCCATATTCCGTGGCTTCTCAGTTTCCTTCCCAGATTCCGTTCCCCAGCGAGACCACCAGCGATGATCCGTTTCGGTCGTTGGCCGACGTACCAATCCCAGGACGAACCCGGCAAACATCCCGGATAATCCCATCAGACAAGGAGCAATAACCAACAGAGGAACCACGAAAGGACCAAGCCCGGTCAGGCGTTCGATACCGAGATCACCTGAAGTCATCGCCGCCAAGCCGGCAACACCGATTCCGCCTGTCACTCCTGCGAGCCCGCCTACCAAAGCAGTCTCATCGAAACGAGCCCGAGGCCGCGCTCGCAGTACGGTAAAAGCCGCTCCAATTCCGGCAGCGATCGGGAAGGCCAACCACAGTAAACTCCCCGGCTGTGACGGTAATGCAGCCGTGATGGGGAAAGCTGGCAAGAGCCCGGCATGGGACCCCATCAGCGAGATCACCGAACCATCGCCGAGGGTAAAGCCAGGTCCGAAGGACCATGACACACACCAGATAACGACATTGAGCGCATAGAAAGCCTGAATCAGGGCGAGTACGATCCCGCCAGCCCAACCCGGATTCAGTTGATTGGTCATCATCACAAACTGTTCACGGTTGGCGATCAACCCTGAAACCAGGACGACCACCCCGCCCACCAGTGCAATCAGTACGCCAGCTACGGCTGCCCGAGGCAGAGCCCTCGCCCAGACGGGCCACCGCTGATGAGGATTCCAATCGATGGCTTTTCTCGCACCAAAAAACCCAATACCCCCAGCCAGAACAATCGCACCGAGGCCAGCCCGTACTGTAGACAGATCAATCACAAAGGCAGCAACTGTCACCACGGCGCCATAGACCGCCATCATGACTCCGGTCACCTTTGCGACGGCGTACCCGCGCTGCATGTCAGGCCCACCGGACAACTCCGCCTGCTTTCCAGCATAGGAAGCTGCACCATGAATAAGCAGAGCGAGGATTGCTGTGTATCCCAGAGGTACGAGGGTGATCCGGGTGATACCGAGTTCGAAAATCCCGCCGTGCGACAGGAGCCACACCTGTGTGGCGAAGTGAAGAGCTGACCCGAGGACAACTCCTTCTTCGGCGACCTGAGCCACAAGAACAAGAGCCGCGATCACCGCCCACCCGGCGACGATGCACACCAAGGCTCCGCCCACCGCTGCCAACCACCAGGGCATAGTTGCAGGGCGCACTGCACTGTCATCATCGGAGTATTTCTCGAGGACAACCTTCTTGCTGCGAGACTTCTTTGCGCCCATCACTTTATTCTGCTGGGTGATCCGCGCTCCTGGCTGACTCCCACGCCCAGAAGGGTTCAGTTCCCTTCGTCCACGATCTACTTAAATCCGATAACACCCCACTTGTTATCGATTCCGACTCCAGCAAAACCTTCCGAAGATTCCTGTACGAAGTCATAGATGCAGTCGACGATAAGCGTGCCTTGGTCATCGATAAAGCCCCAAAAGCGCGCCCCTTTTTGCACTCCAGCAACACCATCAGAGAAGATCCGTGCATCTTGCCAGGCAAGATCGATGACAACCTCACCTAGAGGATTGATGAAACCGGTTTTCCCGTTACTCTTTACTTTCGCCATCCCGTTGAGGAAGAACCATGCAAAGTCGTAGGTGAGTGGGATGACAAGAGTCCCGCTGACATCAACATAGCCCCATTTTCCATCGATCGAAACTGGACTGAAGCCTTCCAAAAACTGGTCAACGTTTTCATAGATGATGTCCACAATGACCTCATCCTCGGTATTGATGAAACCGAACTTGCCGTCTTGGGTCACTGCTACAAGCCCACCATGAAAATCCCCAGCTATTTCGTGGGCAGTTGGCACAACAGCGCCTGTGGTGTCAATGAAGAATCTCTTCCCATCAAGGCTCACCCTTGCAATACCCTCACTGAAATAGGCAACTTCGTCAAACTGGAATGGGATAACTTCAACCCCCGCCTTGTCAATAAACCCAAATTTTCCATTCACGGTCACGCAGGCTAATCCGTCGCTGAAGGGTGAGACAGTTTCGTACTTGATCGGTACGGCTAGCTCACCTGCTTCATTGAGGTAGCCCCACAAGCCATCCAGACTCACTCCTCGCATTCCTTCAAACTCCATGGTCACCTCATCGTAGATGAAGTCAACGACCTGCTCCCCCGCATGATTGATATACCCCCATTTGCCGTCTTTCTTCACGGGGATGGACCCATCGAAGGTGAAAAAAGTGCTGTCATAGGTCAGCGGAATCACCTCATTACCCTCAGTGTCAATGAAACCGTATTTCCCATCCATAGCAACCGGCATCAAGCCTGAAGAAAACCGACCCACCCAGTCATACTTCGGCTCAACAAGGATAAAGTACCTCCCGTTCGGGTCTGGAGGCGCTGGTTGTTCATCGTGTGGTCCGAATAGGAGGCTACTGCACGCTGTCAACGAAACCGCCAGCAACAGTACTGCAGCCATTCCCGCGGCTCGCTTCAATGCCATCATCGGTATTACTCCTCGCATTTCTGGGTACGCCATGCCACTTGACAGCGTATCATGGCAGATTTTCACCTGAGTCGACGCCGTGAACAACCCTTTCAGAGCTTTTCAATCGGTGAGTGTTTAATGGAAAGACGCTTGGTGCCATAGGAGCCAAAGTCAACCTCGGCTCGGGGGTCTCCCTCGTGATCGAACACCGCTGTGACCGTACCCAATCCAAAGGAGGAGTGAAGCACTTTGTCTCCGACAACCAGGGTGATTGACTTCTTAGGCAGAGCTGTCGTTGAGCGGATCGAGGATTCTGAGAATGCAGGCTCTGAACGCACAGACCGCTCCGGCTTGCGATGCCCCGAAGGTTTCGCCGAAGCAGCCCAGTTCGCGACCCGCTCCATACGCCTCCATTCGATGAATCGGGCAGGAATCTCATCTAAGAACCGACTGCCTGGATTGTACGCCGGAGTGCCCCACATTGTCCTTACCACTGCACGAGTGACATACAACCTTTTGCGCGCGCGGGTCAAACCGACATACGCAAGACGGCGTTCTTCTTCCAGTTCCTTGCGATTGCCCATAGTCCGCTCATGGGGGAACAAGCCCTCCTCAAAGCCGGTCACGAAGACGGTGTCGAATTCCAAGCCCTTGGCAGTGTGAAGTGTCATCAGAGTCACCACACCCTCCCCTTGAAGCCCTTCGGGAATCTCGTCGGAATCGGCGACGAGCGCGATTCGCTCCAAGAATGCAGGCAGGGAATCATCCGGCTCAGGCGCACCGAGGAGTGAACTGTCTAGATGATCAGGCGGCGCAGGGTCCACTATCCACTGCTCATCATCTCCTGCCAGCGGATCATCGTCGTGGGTAAGCTCCTGGTCAACCGGGACATCGACCTCATAAGCAGCACCGACAAACTCTGCAGCCACAGCGATCAACTCAATGAGGTTCTCCAAACGAGTCTCATCCTGGGGATCCGCGGAATCTTTATACATCCTCAGCAAACCGGATTGATCCAAGATCGAGCGCAGAATCTCATCAGCAGGAACCCGGTCGGCAACCATCTGGCGGTGGTGCGACATCAGATCGGCGAATTCTTGCAGCGGCTTGACTGCGCGCGTACTTAGTGTGGAAATCTCAGATAAGTGTTCTAGGGTTTCAGTGATCGAAATTGCGTGAGTACGGGCGTAGCTCCGTAAAGCTTCCTCTGTTGTCGCCCCGATCCCGCGTCGAGGTACATTCAGAATTCTCTCCACCGACACGTCATCAGCCGGGTTCGCAATCGCCCGCAAATATCCGATGGCATCGCGGACTTCCTTACGCTCATAGAACTTCACACCCCCGACGATCTTGTAGGGAACCCCCAAGCGAATGAAGACATCCTCCAGGGCCCGTGACTGAGCATTCGTACGATAGAAAACGGCGGTGTCCTTGAACCGCGACTGCCCGTCAGCCGCCAAAGCCTTGACCTCGTCAGCGATGAACCGAGCCTCGTCATGCTCGGTGTCCCCGACATAGCCGATGATCGAAGGCCCATCTCCGGCATCAGTCCACAGGTTCTTCTCTGGGCGGTCCTTATTATGCTTAATCACCGCATTTGCCGCAGACAGGATGGTCTGGGTTGATCGGTAATTCTGCTCCAGTTGGATCACCCTGGCGCGAGGAAAATCATTCTCAAAAGACAGGATGTTAGAAATCGAAGCCCCGCGGAAAGCATAGATAGATTGATCGGAATCCCCCACAACCATCAACTCCGGGGGATCTACCTTGTCGGGTCCAGTTTCTGGAGCACACAGCAACTGAATCAGAACATATTGGGCATGATTAGTGTCCTGATATTCATCAACTAGGACATGGCGGAAGCGGCGCCGATACCTGTCACGAATGTCATCGAACTGGGTCAATAGCCTTACTGTCAGCATCAGCAGGTCATCGAAATCCAGAGCCTGTGCCTTGGCTAACCGGGCTTGATACTCACCATAGACCTCTGCATAGATCGTCTGCGGGAAGCGAAGATCCTTATCCAGCACCTGTACTTCATCAACCAGGGCATTCTTCTGATCAGAAATCCAGGACCGCACCGAGCGAATAGGAAACTTCTTAGCATCCAGATTCTTCTCCCGCAGGATCGTCGAGAGCAGCCGCCGCGAGTCGGTGTCATCATAGATCGAGAAAGACTTGGCATATCTCAGTCTGTCGATGTCAGCACGCAGGATGCGTACGCACGCGCTGTGGAAAGTCGACACCCACATGAAGCGTGAACGATTCCCGACCAACTCCGCGACACGCTCGCGTACCTCCGAAGCAGCCTTGTTGGTGAAGGTAATCGCCAAGATTGCCCCAGGATGCACGTCCCGCTCCGCGATCAGATAGGCCACTCGCCGAGTAAGGACGCGGGTTTTCCCTGAGCCGGCGCCCGCAACAACCAACAGGGGTGATCCCCAATGCGTGACCGCGTCGCGCTGGGGTGGATTGAGATCCCCCAGTAGTGCTTCGGCCCGGGTGTTTCGCGTGTCATCGTTGAAGGTATCCATGAGGGAATCAACTCTACGACGAGGTACCGACACTGGCGGGGATTAGCCCATGGTGTGGCTGGAAGAGGGGTTGGCTCAGGTTCGACTCAGGGGCAGTCCAGGGTGAATCCTCTGCGGATTCCGAGCGCCTCCTATTTACAATGGATGCATGGGTACATTTGCATTTCTTATTCTAGGAGCTATTGCAGGCAGCATCGCTCGAATTCTCCTCCCCGGTCGCATCGGCGGTGGATTACTGAAAGCCATGTTTTTCGGGGCCATCGGCGCACTCGTCGGTGGATGGCTGTCTACCTTGGCTTTCAATGTCAGCCTTGGAACCTTCTGGGATCTGCGCACATGGGTGATCGCTATCGCCGGATCAGCACTGGTTTTGCTCGTCTGGGGCGCACTTACCGGCAAGAAAAGGTAAGCTCACACCAACTTACGGTCTGTCGCCCACCGGGTGAGTTGATGACGGTTGGAGAGTTGGAGCTTCCGCAGCACACTCGACACATGAGTTTCAACTGTTTTCACCGAAATGAACAGTTCCCTGGCTACCTCTCGGTACGAGTAACCCCTCGCAATTAAGCGCATCACTTCCTGTTCGCGTGTTGACAACCGATCCAAGTCTTCGTCGACTGAGGTGACTTCAATCGATCCAGAGAAAGCGTCAAGTACGAACCCCGCCAAGCGCGGTGAGAAGACTGCATCACCTTCGGCTACGCGGATAATCGCATCCACCAGATCCACCCCTGAGATGGACTTCGTGACATACCCGCGGGCACCAGCGCGAATCGTACCAATAACATCCTCAGCCGCATCGGAGACTGACAAGGCCAGATAGCAGACATGCTCCATCCCGGCTTGTTTCATGACTTCGACTCCCCCGCCGCCGGGCAGGTGGACATCCAGCAGGACCACATCAGGGTTCTCCTTGCGGATCACTGCTACCCCGGAAGCAACATCTTCCCCCTCGCCGACCACATCGACAGCACCGGATATCTCATGGCGTACGCCGGTACGCAGCATAGCGTGATCATCCACGATGACCACTCGATAACGAGGTTGTTCATTCATGTCCGTTTCCTTCCTGCGTCAACGGCATCGACAGGTGAATCTCTGTCCCTTCTCCTGGTGTGGAGCGTATGTCGACCTGTCCGCCGTAGTTCATCATGCGATCGACAATGGAACGCCTGATTCCCATCCGGTCCTCTTCGATGTCTTCCACCCTAAAACCGCAGCCGCGATCCCTCACATAGGCCTCAGCGTGTCCGGCACTGATCTCAGCGTACACGTCGATCTTGTCGGCTCCTGAATGCTTGGCAGCATTGAGAATCGCCTCGCGCACTGCCCGGACAACCGCATCGATTTCAACGGTCATCTCATGGTCACCGACGGTGACCAGTTCGACTGCTACCGGGTAGGTGGCTTCTAATTCGGCGATGACATCCTTCAACGCTGTTGTAGCCGATTCGTCGTCGGTGTGCTCGGCATAGAGCCACTCGCGAAGCTCCTTCTCCTGGCGCCGAGCTAACTGGGCAACAGCCTTAGCATCGCCAGCACGCTTCTGCATTACAGCTAGGGTCTGGAGGACCGAGTCATGGAGATGGGCAGCCATGTCGGCTCGTGTCTGAGCAATCAACTCAGCTTGCTTGGCTTCCTCAGATCGCGGCGGACGCAGAAGCCACGGCAGAATGATCAGTACGCAACCTGCCATCGCGGCTCCTATGAAGAAGAAGGTCGCCTCGTACGGCTCCGTCATCGGGAACAGCGAAACCGAGAGGCGTTTCCAGCCATCGGTGAGAAGAATGGTGCCTGATGTCCACGCCAAAAGAACCCCGAGGAAAATCACCAAGGAGCGCCCCCAGCGGGGCCACCCAACCTCCCGAGTCAGCCACACTAGCGCAACCCCGAGCCCCAGGGTGCACCCGTACACAGCATTGAGCCCCACCCAAGAGGTGTCGTATAACCGGATAAGAAAGGCGATAGCCATCCCGACAATGAAGCAACCAATCCAGCCGAATAGTCTCTGCCATCGAGTCTTTCGCTGGACGACCCGCAATCCTTGGCGCTCAGCAGCAACCAGACCGATGGGGACATTCTTTTCTTCGCGGGGAATCAGCAGCCACAGTACGGCGTACGCCACGGCTCCAGAAAGTTTCCATCCGCAGCCCAGTACGAACACAGCGCGTATCGCCCAAACCGGCAAACGCGAATGGGTACTTAATCCAGCAGCAACCCCAGCCACAAGCGCGCGATCCAAGACCCGATAGGCCTTAGGAGGGTTCACCGCGGAAGCTTCACTCACCCCCTCAGCATTCCACGTTAGGTAGGTGCGTGTCGAGAGAACGCGACAAAGCCAACGGTCCCGCCCCCGGTCATCCTGCCGCAGGCAGGACCCCCGGAAGCCAACCTAGGGTCTTGGGAAAAGATCCACCCACAGTCCATACATCAGCCGCCGGAGGTCCTGCCTGGCGGCAGGATGACAGCTGTGTTGAACTAACTAACGGCTGTGC
>WQYJ01000051.1 GCA_009781325.1 Propionibacteriaceae bacterium
GTGGCGTTGGGTTTGGGGGTGGTTCTTTTCTCGAGTCCATACGTTGGCTGCCGGGGGTCCTGCCTGGCGGCAGGATGACGGTTGTGCGTGCACCTTGACTTATACGTCCCTTTTGTCGTTGGGGTGGGATAGCGTAGTTCCATGCGTCCAGTTACTGATGTTGTTCGAACGGTTGCGCCGTTTAGGGTCCATGCTGATTTTGAGCCTTCGGGGGATCAGCCTGAGGCTATTGATGCTTTGGAGCGGCGTGTTCGGGCGGGGGAGAAAGACATTGTTTTGTTGGGGGCTACTGGGACTGGCAAGACTGCTACTGTGGCGTGGTTGGCGGAGCGGTTGCAGAGGCCGATGCTGATCATGCAGCCGAATAAGACTCTGGCAGCGCAGTTTGCTCAGGAGTTGCGGCAGTTCTTTCCTGACAATGCGATGGAATACTTCGTCTCCTACTATGACTACTATCAGCCTGAGGCGTACATTCCGCAGACGGACTCCTATATCGAGAAGGATTCCTCGCTGAATGAAGAGGTCGAGCGGCTGCGTTATCAAGCTACCTACTCGCTGCTCACACGACGTGATGTGATTGTTGTCGCCTCGGTGTCAGCGATTTATGGTCTGGGAACTCCTCAGGAGTACGTGGACCAAGCCATCACCTTGAAGGTGGGGGACCACATCGGCCGCGATGCGCTGCTGCGCAAACTTGTCGACATCAACTATGTTCGCAATGACCTGGCAGGAACCCGCGGAACCTTCCGAGCGCGCGGAGACACCATCGAAATCTTCCCGATGTACGAACCCTTAGCGTGGAGGGTCGAGCTTTTCGGCGATGAGATCGAAACATGTATGACACTGAATCCTCTCACCGGCGAGGTGGTTTCCCGCGATGATGTGATGCTCGTCTTTCCGGCTAGCTTCTACGCCGCCACACAAGAGCGCATGGAAAAAGCCATTGCCGGGATCGAGGCGGAACTGTCCGAGAGGCTCATCGAACTGCGGGAACAAAACAAACTCCTAGAAGCTCAGAGGCTCGAAATGAGAACGAGCTACGACATCGAAATGATGCGCACAGTGGGAACATGCTCAGGGATCGAGAACTACTCGCGTCACATCGACCAGCGTCCCGCCGGATCAGCTCCGAACTGTCTGCTCGACTATTTCCCTGAAGACTTCCTGCTTGTCATCGACGAATCCCATGTGGCGGTGCCGCAGATCGGCGGAATGTACGAAGGTGACATGTCACGCAAGCGTACGCTGGTCGAGCATGGGTTCCGCCTGCCCTCAGCCCTGGATAACAGGCCGCTGCGGTGGGAAGAGTTCCTGGAGAGAATCGGCCAGACCATCTACCTTTCGGCGACACCGGGGCCCTATGAATTGGCGAAGGCGCCCAATCCTGTGGAGCTGCTGATTAGGCCGACAGGTTTGGTTGATCCTGAAGTGATCCTCAAACCCACCCGAGGCCAGGTGGAGGACCTCATGGGTGAGATTCGAGCGCGTACGGAGAAAAACGAACGAGTGCTCGTGACGACCCTGACGAAAAAGATGGCTGAAGACCTCACCGACTATCTTCTCGCCCACGACATCCGTACTCGCTACCTGCACTCCGATATTGACACCCTCAAGAGGCTCGACCTGCTGCGGGAACTACGCTCGGGAGAGTTTGATGTCTTGGTGGGGATAAACCTTCTGCGTGAGGGCCTAGATCTCCCAGAAGTCTCGTTGGTGTCGATCCTTGACGCTGACAAGGAAGGGTTTCTGCGCTCGGAGCGCTCCCTGATTCAGACCATTGGCCGTGCAGCAAGAAATGTTTCCGGACAAGTGCATATGTACGCCGACTCAATCACAAAATCCATGCAGAAAGCCATCGACGAGACCAATAGGCGCCGAGCCAAGCAGGTGGCGTACAACACCGAACACGGGATTGACCCCCAGCCTCTGCGAAAGAAAATCGCCGATATCACTGAGATGCTCGCCCGGGAGGATTCTGATTGGGTAACTAAGCCAGGCCGGCGCAGTGCCGGAGCGCTGATGGCTGATCAGTCCCGGAAGATGAGGCCAGCGAATATGGCGCAATCTGAACTGGCAGACCTAATCTCTGAACTCACCGAACAGATGCACGCAGCAGCCTCAGAACTGCAGTTCGAGGTGGCTGCCCGACTGCGTGATGAAGTCGCGGATCTGAAAAAGGAATACCGTGCCATGGTAGAAGGTATGAAATAGCCCCTAACAAGCGGTAAAATAAAGAATTACTTAGTAGTGGTCGAGAAAGGATCTCATGCACGTCAGTGAGGTCGTATGGATCGTCACCCTTGTGATTCTGGTCGCAGTTTTGGTGTTCGATGTCTTCGTTATCGGCCGAAAACCGCATGAACCTTCCACCAAAGAATGCTCCATCGCGATCACCGTTTATATTTCCGCCGCGCTGCTTTTTTCTGTCTTCGTGTGGTTCCATTGGGGATCGCAGTACGCTGGGGAGTTTATTGCGGGCTGGCTGACGGAATACTCCTTATCGGTCGATAACCTCTTTATTTTCTTGATCATCATGGCCAAGATGAAGGTCCCGCGTCAGCTTCAGCAGTATGCCCTGATGGTCGGGATCGTCCTAGCGCTGATTCTGCGCGGCATTTTTATTGCCCTGGGTGCCGCAGCCATCGCCTTGTTCTCCTGGGTCTTCTTTATCTTCGGCGCTTTCCTGATCTACACCGCGTACGGGCTTGCCAGAGACTATATCAAGCATGTGAATGAGGAAGATGCTGGAGAGAACTTCGCGATTCGCTGGGTGAAGAAGAAGTTTCATTTTGCGGATGAGTTCCACGGTACGAAGCTGCGGGTCAAGCACGATGGCATCCATATGATGACTCCGATGTTCCTGGTCATCGTAGCCCTCGGCAGCACCGACTTACTCTTCGCCCTCGACTCTATTCCCGCGATCTATGGCCTCACCCAGCAGGCCTATCTTGTCTTCACGGCGAACGTCTTTGCTCTGATGGGGCTGCGCCAGTTGTACTTCCTGATCGGTGGGCTTCTCAAGAGGCTGGTTTACCTCTCGGTCGGTCTGTCTGTCGTACTCGCATTTATCGGTGTCAAGCTCGTCCTGCATGCTCTGCATCACTATGAGATCATCGGCTGGGAAGTGCCGTTATCGATATCACTGGGTGTGATTGTCGTAACGTTGTTGGTCACCACTGTGGCAAGCCTGATTCGGTCTGCTCATGGCCACAACGGCGAACTCGGAGAGGCAACCGAGGGCTAAACCCTAGGCATGGATCGGTGGATTCGGGCCTTAAACAGGGCCGCCAAGGTCGAGGTCATCTGCCCCGGTTATTCCTGAGGAATCCTTGCGTCCTGTCAGCCATGCCAAGAGCTGTGCTTCGCTGCCGCGTACGGTCACTTTCGTGCCTGCGCCCACAGCAACCGAGAACCCTTCATCGGAGTTGATGCGCAGCCGAATCTGTGTGAATCGGGGCATGGCTCGGAAGAGATTCCATTGCAGGAGGGCTCGGGTGACCGCTGGCTGCACATCAGTGAACTCAAAGCCGAGGACAAGGTCAACATGATGAACGATGATCTCATTGAGACGATCCAGAAGAAGTGATTGAGAAGGCAGAGTTCCCTGCGAGGTCTGCACCTGGTTCTTCCAGTGTGACTCATCTAGCAGGTCAAAAGCATTCATCAGATCCGCCGAAGACTGATCGAGGTCTTCCTGGAGGGCGAGGGCGTTTCTTTGAGCCCCGAGATTGAGAACAGCATCGGGCTGCATCGATTTCCAGGCCACAGGTTCTTGGGTTTCCCGGAGTTGATGGGCCATCTTTGCCAGGGCTTGGGCTTGGAAAGCAAGGTGCGAAGCAATGTGAGCCCTTGTCCAGCCAGCCAGAAGGGAGTCGGCACGCCAATCCTCATTGGTCAGCGCGATGGTGTCCCCCAGAAGTCGTTGAGTGGCTGCCGTCAACTCCAGACGCCAATCGCCTGGAGAATCGATGGTAAACGGCCCGATCCTCACGGGTCTAATTAAAGAGGAAAACCCCGTTGGTGTAAAGGCAGGAGCACAGATACTTCGAATCCTGTAAAAAACTTCGGACATATGTTCGAATAGCGCGAGAAAACTTGCATCAGGGAACTAGGATGGTTCCGTGCAGAATCGTCTGATCATCAAGGGAGCCCGAGAGCATAACCTGGCAAATGTCTCCCTGGATCTCCCTCGGGATTCGCTGATCGTGTTCACCGGCCTTTCCGGATCAGGAAAATCTTCGCTGGCTTTTGACACCATCTTTGCTGAGGGGCAGCGCCGCTATGTGGAGTCCCTGAGCGCCTATGCGCGGATGTTCATCGGGCAGATGGACAAACCTGCGGTGGATTTCATCGAAGGACTATCTCCGGCTGTCTCGATCGATCAGAGGTCTACCTCGAAGAACCCTCGCTCGACAGTCGGAACAATCACCGAGATCTATGACTACCTGCGTCTGCTCTTTGCCAGGATCGGTATTCCGCACTGTCCAGACTGCGGTCAGCCGATCTCCCGGCAGACCCCGCAGCAAATCGTGGATCGACTCCTAGAGTTGGAAGACAAGACCCGCTTCCAGATCCTGGCTCCGATCATCACGGGCCGAAAAGGTGAATACCGCGATGTCTTCACCGAACTTGCAACCACCGGCTATGCGCGCGTACGTGTGGATGGTGAGGTCTATTCGCTGACTGAACCTCCGACATTGGATAAGCAGAAGAAGCATGACATTGATGTCATTGTGGATCGCCTGGCAGCCGGTCCCGATTCTCGCCAACGGCTGACCGATTCGGTCGAGACTGCGCTGAAGCTTGCCAATGGAGTCGTCGCGGTGGAGTTCGTCGACCAACCCAAGGATTCCCCAACTAGGGAGAAGCGCTACTCCGAGAAGATGGCCTGCCCCAATGGGCACGACATCTCCATCGACGAACTGGAACCCCGCCAATTCTCCTTCAACGGCCCCTGGGGTGCTTGTCCAGCCTGCTCAGGTCTGGGAGTCACCATGGAAGTCGACCCCGAACTGATCATCACCGACGACTCTTTGTCGCTGTCGGAAAACGCCATCTCGATCTGGGGAACCCCCACGGTCGGTCGCTATTATCAGCATGTCCTAACCTCCCTAGCCGAAGCCCATGAATTCTCCATGACAACCCCGTGGGCAGAACTCTCCGACGAAGCCAGGACCTTGATCCTGAATGGGGTCGGGGACCCTGTCTATGTCAAACACCGCAACCGCTTCGGGCGCTCGCGTACCTTCTCAACAAAGTACGAGGGTGTCATCCCGCACATCAAGAGACGTCACGCAGAGTCAGAGAGTGAGTACGCCCGCGAGAAGTACGCCGGATACATGCGCGAGATTCCATGCCAGACCTGTGAAGGAGCGCGTCTGAAACCGACGTCTTTGGCGGTCACTGTGGGGAATCGGAATATCCACGACGTGACCTCGATGAGTATCGGCGAATGCCTGGTCTACGTCGACAAGCTGAAGCTCTCCAAACGCGATTCCACCATTGCAGAACGAGTACTCAAAGAAGTTCGTGAGAGATTGAATTTCCTGGTCAATGTCGGGTTGAACTATCTGACTCTCTCACGTCCTGCTGCGACACTGTCGGGTGGGGAGGCGCAGAGGATTCGCCTGGCAACCCAAATCGGATCAGGGTTGATGGGGGTTCTCTATGTCCTCGATGAACCATCGATCGGGCTGCATCAGCGCGACAATCATCGCCTGATCGAAACTCTCGTACGGCTGCGCAACCTCGGAAACACCCTGATCGTTGTCGAACACGACGAAGACACCATTCGTACTGCTGACTGGGTGGTCGACATCGGGCCAGGTGCCGGTGAACATGGTGGTCACATCGTTGTTTCGGGCACAGTCGAGGAGCTCATCAACTCCGAAACTTCCATGACTGGTGCCTACCTGTCTGGGCGGCGTTCGATTCCCATCCCGCTGGCCCGCCGACCCCGTACAGAACGCCAGGTCACTGTGGTCGGCGCCAACGAACACAACCTGCAGGAGATCGATGTGAGCTTCCCAGTGGGGTTATTCATCGCTGTCACAGGGGTCTCAGGCTCGGGGAAGTCATCCCTGGTGAACTCCATCCTCTACCAGGCGATGGCGAAGAGGATCTACCACTCAAAAGCTGTTCCGGGTCGGCACAGACGCATTGAGGGTGCCGAAGCAGTCGACAAGATCATCCACGTTGATCAATCACCGATTGGGCGTACTCCTCGCTCGAATCCGGCGACCTACACCGGTGTTTTCGACAAGATCCGCACTCTGTTTTCCCAGACCACCGAAGCCAAGGTACGCGGGTATCAACCGGGCAGATTCTCCTTTAACGTCAAAGGCGGGCGCTGCGACAACTGTTCCGGTGACGGGACGATCAAGATTGAGATGAACTTCCTGCCGGATGTTTATGTGCCCTGTGAGGTATGCCATGGTGCGCGCTATAACCGGGAGACTCTGGAGGTTCACTACAAAGGCAAGACCATCGCCGAGGTGCTGGGGATGCCGATCGAGGAGGCTGCTGAGTTCTTCTCTGCGATCCCCGCAATTGCCCGCCATCTCAATACTTTGGTGGAAGTGGGTCTGGGGTACGTACGCTTAGGCCAGTCGGCGACAACCTTGTCCGGCGGTGAAGCCCAGAGGGTGAAACTGGCCTCTGAGCTGCAGAAACGCTCGACTGGAAAGACGATGTATGTTCTCGATGAACCCACCACAGGTTTGCACTTCGAGGATATCCGCAAGCTGCTGGGAGTCCTTGACCGCTTGGTGTCAGCGGGGAATACTGTGATTGTGATCGAGCATAACCTGGATGTCATCAAGACCGCTGACTGGGTGATTGACCTTGGTCCTGAGGGCGGATCGAAGGGCGGATTGGTCATCGCCGAGGGGACTCCCGAAGAGGTGGCGAATAACCCGGCTTCCTATACAGGTGAGTTCCTCCAGCGCGTACTTCCGAACTGGAAGGATCCAGCTAGAGCCGCGGAGACAACCTGATGGCTGATCCGGCGCTGTGGAGACCCAAGACTTCCGAGATTCCGAAGCAGCCAGGTGTCTACCGCTTCCTGGATGAACACGATCGTGTCATCTATGTCGGTAAGGCTAAGAATCTGCGAGCTCGGCTCGTCTCGTACTTCCAAGATGCCGGTCAGCTTCATCCGCGTACGAAACTGATGGTGCAGTCGGCCTGCCAAGTGGAGTGGACATCCGTGGCGAACGAACTCGAAGCCCTGCAGTTGGAATACACATGGATCAAAGAATATGAACCGCGTTTCAATGTGAAATACCGCGATGATAAGTCCTATCCGTGGTTGTGTGTGACCTGGTCAGAGGAGTATCCGAGGGTTTTCGTCGGCCGGGGCAGCAAGAAGAAAGGCTGGAGATATTACGGGCCCTATGCCGAAGCGTGGGCGATCCGCGAGTCCATTGACGCGTTGTTGGGTGTCTTTCCGATGAGGTCGTGTTCTGCGGGGGTGTTCCGATCGGCGAAGTCGAGCGGACGTCCTTGCTTGATGGGGTACATCGACAAATGCTGTGCTCCGTGTGTGGGTCGGGTCACTGCCCCGGAACATCGGGCGATTGCTGCTGACTTCTGTTCGGCGATCGCGGGGAGAGCGGCTGGCTATGTTCGTACTCTTGAAGAGCAGATGAAAACCTATTCTGCACAGATGGAGTTCGAGAAAGCTGCGGTGGCTCGGGATAAGGCCGAGGCTCTGCGCCGAGTCATGGAGCGCAATGCCATCGTCTTGGAGGATTCCGCAGATCTGGATGTGATCGCTGTGGTGCTGGATCCGCTGGAAGTAGCCGTGCAGCTTTTCCATGTGCGGTCGGGCAGAATCTTGGCAGAACGCGGATGGGTGGCTGATCGCGGAGCCATGGGTGAGGGTGAGTCGGAGATCACTGATGTGGATCTGATGGATCTTATCGAAGCCTTTATTCTGCAGATTTACGGTGATGTTGAAGGCGAACCCGAGGAACGTAAACGCATCATTCCGCCTGAAATTCTTGTGCAGGCACTGCCTGGGTCAGTCGGCGTCTTAGCTGAGTTGCTGGGAACTGAGCGCGGTACGAAGGTGACCATTCGCGTACCGGCTCGCGGTGACAAGAAGCGCCTGATGGAAACAGCCGAGAAGAATGCAGGATCGACCCTGCTGCTGCACAAGACCCGGCGGGCATCCGACTTGACCACCCGCAATCAGGCACTCGCGGAGATTGCTGAGGTCTTGGAGATGGACGGTATTCCTCTGCGTATCGAGGGCTATGACATCTCCCATATCCAGGGCACCAACACTGTGGCATCTATGGTTGTCTTCGAAGACGGTCTCTCCCGGAAATCCGAATACCGCCACTTCGCAATCACAACGGTTGAATCCAACGACATTGGAGCCATGAAAGAGGTTCTGACCAGGAGATTCTCCAGGCTTGATGCTGATCGTGAAGCGATGACGGATGCGGATGGTGTCATCGATGCCTCCACTCGTACTGCGAAGAGATTCTCCTATTTACCTGCGCTGATCCTCGTTGATGGGGGTGCTGGGCAAGCCAAGATTGCACGTCAGACCCTGGATAGTCTGGGTTTCGAATCGGTGATGGTTGCTGGTCTGGCTAAGAGGCTGGAGGAGGTCTGGGTCCCTGGTCAGGATTATCCGAGTATTCTGCCGCGAACATCTCAGGGGCTCTATCTGCTCCAAAGAATCCGTGATGAAGCCCACCGGTTTGCCATTAGCTACCACCGTACTAAGCGCTCTCGATCGATGATTGAATCCCTGCTTGATGGTGTTCCTGGTCTGGGAGAGGTACGGCGCAAGGCTCTGCTGAAGGCTTTCGGGTCGCTGAAGAAACTTCGTGCTGCTTCCGTGGAGGAGATCGCACTCGTACCAGGATTCGGGCCCGGACTGGCTGCCGGGGTCGCGCAGGCTGTCCGAGTCAAGGATGAAGCAATCAATCTGGCTACCGGAGAGCTGATCGATTAACCGCTGGACTTGGTATTCCGGGATAGGATTGCTTGAGGATCACCTATCAAGAGAGTTTGGTCGTGGAGTTAGTCATCATCACCGGAATGTCAGGAGCTGGGCGGCATACGGCTGCCAAAGCGATGGAGGACTTGGGATGGTATGTCGTCGACAATCTGCCTCCAGCTATGTTGCTGAACCTGGCGATCTACATGGACTCCGAGAATACCAAGAGGTTGGCGGTGGTTCTCGATGTTCGCACGCGCGGGGACTTGGAACAGATTCCCACCCTCTTCGAAACCCTCGAACCACTGGCTGGATCACCTCAAATCGTCTTCCTGGAAGCCGATGATGCTGAGATCGTACGACGCCAGGAAGCATCGCGACGTCCCGTACCCCTGCAGGGGACAGGAAACCTGCTGGAGGGAATCCAAGCTGAGCGGCGCATGATGAGCGCTCTGCGTGCCTCAGCAGACATGGT
The DNA here is from genome assembly GCA_009781325.1 of Propionibacteriaceae bacterium. Lineage (GTDB taxonomy): Bacteria > Actinomycetota > Actinomycetes > Propionibacteriales > Propionibacteriaceae > WQYJ01. Next base: position 9,432 of record WQYJ01000051.1, read on the forward strand.
TATTGACACCACGAGCCTGACTGGGCGTCAGTTGGCGCACAGAATTGCGGCTGCTTATAGTGATGAAGAGGCCGAGATTAATCTGACGATCATGTCTTTTGGCTTTAAGAATGGAATTCCCATCGACGCCGATATTGTGCTCGATGTGCGCTTCTTGCCGAATCCTCACTGGGTCCTGGAGCTTCGTCCTCAGACGGGGCTCAGTCTGGCTGTCTCCTCGTACGTGCTGGGTTCTAATCTTGCTGGGCAGTATCTTGACTCGGTCATCGCCATGCTCGACACAGCCTTCAAGGGTTATCTTGTCGAGCAAAAGAGGCTTGTCACCCTGGCTATTGGTTGTACGGGAGGCAAGCATCGCTCGGTGGCTATTGCCGAGGAACTTACTCGACGTTTCAAAGATGCGGGGCAGCCGGTCTCAGTGATGCACCGCGATCTGGGGAGGGAATAATGAGCCTTCCCAAGGTCGTTGCCTTCGGTGGGGGTCATGGTTTGGCTGCCACTCTCATGGCGCTGAAAAGACTCACCGATTGTGTCACGGCTGTGGTTACTGTTGCTGATGACGGCGGTTCGTCGGGGCGTCTGCGGGAAGAATTCGACTGTCTGCCGCCAGGAGATCTGCGGATGGCCCTGGCTGCTCTGACTGGAGATAACCCTGAGGGTCGGCTCTGGACCGATGTCCTGCAATCACGCTTCGGTGGTAGTGGTCCGCTGTCTGGGCATGCTATTGGGAATCTCCTGATTGCTGGTTTATGGCAGCGTGACCCCAATCCTGTGACTGGGTTGGATGCTGTTGGGCGCCTCCTAGAGGCCCAAGGCCGGGTTCTTCCGATGGCTTCAGTGCCCTTGGTGATTTCTGCTGATGTGGTGGGTATCGACCATGAATGCCCTGATGATGTCTGTTGTTTAACCGGTCAAGCCCGTATCGCCGAGACCGAAGGAGATGTTCTTCAGGTACGCCTGACTCCGCCGGATCCTCCTGCCTGCCCGGAAGCTGTTGCCTCGATCATGGAGGCTGATTATCTGATCTTTGGGCCTGGCTCGTGGTTCACCTCAGTCGTACCTCACCTGCTGGTTCCGGAACTGGTGTCGGCGATTTTGACGACCAAAGCTAAGAGGATCTGTGTGATGAACCTGTCGCCAGTGGGGGAGACAAGCGGATTTACTCCAACCCGGCATATTGAGGTATTGGCTGAGCACTGTCCACAACTGACTTTTGATACCGTGATTGCTGACCCTCGTTTTGTTCAAGACGATCCTCATTTGGAGCAGCTTGTGGCATCGATGAGAGCTGAATTGCTGGTTGCCGAGGTCGGTCTGCGAGACGGTTCCCCCCGGCATGATCCCTTCCTTCTTGCTGCAACGCTGGCTGATGTGATGGAATTGTAAGTCGTATGTCGAGCGTAGCTTCTACGAAAGAGTGAACTCATGGCGCTGACACAGGATGTCAAGGCAGAACTGGCTGTTCTGCCCGTTGCAAAGCACTGTTGTCGCAGGGCTGAAGCTGCCACAATGCTTCGCTTCGCCGGGGGTCTTCATATCACTGGTGCGGGCAATATTATGGTCGAAGCAGAGTTCGATACTGGAGCCGCTGCACGGCGATTGAGAATGTCTATCACTGAAGTTTTCGGGTTGACTTCTGAGTTAATTACCGTACGAGGATCGGGCTTGCGCCGAGGTACGCGTTATCTTGTCAGGTTGGTCAAAGATGGTCCTGCCATTGCTCGATTGACTGGGCTGATTAATGCCCAGGGACGGCCCGTACGCGGTCTTCCTGCTGGGATTGTCGGTGGGGGGATGTGTGACTGCGTCGCTGCTTGGAGGGGAGCCTTCCTCGCTCACGGGTGCCTGACTGAGCCTGGGCGATCGATGGCTATGGAGATCACAGCTCCGGGTCAAGAAGCAGCGATGGCCTTGGTTGGGGCTGCTCGCCGGTTGGGGGTGA
>WQYJ01000052.1 GCA_009781325.1 Propionibacteriaceae bacterium
CCTCTATTCCAAACAATCGTGATGGAAGCGATTGGCCAGTTATTTTCCTCCCTGAGACAATCACTGAAGAGGAGTTGCGCTCTTTACTTGCGGAATGCCCAAACTTTGACCCTCTTCAGTACGAAGAACTAAATAATTGGGTGAAAAAGAACCCATTTGAAATCTTACCGGCAGAAGAAATCCTTCCTGAACCGGTGATCGAGATCTCCTATAATTTTGATGCAGCTGGTCCAGACTGGGAACCTAGCATGGAAGACATGCTGCGCCTTACCAAAATCAAGGCACTAAACGAAATTCTTCGTGAGCAGAGAGAACAGTACCTTGACGAACCCAAGTGACGACAATCAAAGCTGAGTACACCAATTGTTGCTAGCAAACCCATCGTCGTTCCCTTGTTCATCGGCATTGTGATCTCATGCCCATTCGAAAAGCATTTCGCGCGGCTCACTAGTCTCCACCAATTGGCAGTCGAGCGCCCCCCACTTTGCATCGTGGCCCACCGATGCACCGACCCTTCGGGGCGACATTGACGCCACAATCGCCAGCCTGAGAGTGGTCAAGTAATTCCTGTCGTGGTTTTTCGGCAATAATAAGGGAATACAGGCTGCGCAATATGGCGATTCTGGTCTGCAAGGAGGTTTCGGGGTGACTCAACACGGATGGTACCCAGACCCGGGTGGACAGCCTGGCATGTTCCGATACTGGGACGGGCAACAATGGTCATCGACTCTTTCCCCAACCCCGCTTCCTGGGCCACCCACATCTGTCAACGCTGGCGGGGTAGCCTCACAAGGTTCTGTCCCTCTTAGCCCTCAGTCACAATCAACCATGTCCCAGAATGCGTACGACGACTATCGCGCTCTGACACAGAAGAAGAAACCCGTTGGTGTGTGGGTCGGCTCCGGAGTCGGTGTTCTGGTGCTTGGGTTGGCGATCTACTTGGTGGCCTCGCATTTCCCCACGAGCATGGATCCCGCCGCGCCGCCAATCACCCCTACTCAGCAACCAACTCAAACCCACTCTGTGCCACCAGAACCGACCGAGGTTTGTCCGAAGTACACCCCGGGCAATGAGCGTGCGGATCATCCCGAAGGTGATGGATGGGTCTATGGAGGTGCCTTGGCCTATCAGCGGCTCAGCGAACCGTGGAGCGCGGTTCGTACCACTGAAGGCCGGATTCCCTTTGGCCGTGATGTTGCTGATCAGTATATTGTCATCCATGAGAACACATCGGGAGCCTCGGGGTGGAGTAGATGGGTGGCACAGTTCTTGGTTGGAGAACTCTACGCCGGCGACGGTTTCTATGAACCTGAAGATGCCTCGAAGATTGTGAATAAGTGCATCTTTGGAGCCTTTTATGGCGGTGCAGCGGTGACGGGAGAAACCCTGCGATCTGAGCCTTATACCCTCGATGGGCGCGACGGATGGTTCACCGAGACGATGCTGTCCTACGAATTAGAGGGTCTGGAGACAACCTCGGAGTTGGCCATTGTCATCATCGTGGCGACATCGTCGTTGTCATCCTCGATTCTCTATGTCTCACTGCCCACTGACGCTATGCATCTCAAGCCCGGCATTGACGCTGCAATCTCCAGTCTGAGGCTGGTCAAGTAGGCTCAGTCGTGAACCACGACGAGGGTCCCAACTTCGATCCACTCGTAGTTGATCTTGGCCAGGGAAACTGGAATACCGACACAGCCGTGCGATAGCTGGCGCCCGAAGGTCCCGGCCCAGTAATTCCCGTGCAGGGCATTGTCACCGTCATAGTACGCAATCCACGGCACATCATCTGCCTGGTAACCCGGCCCAGTCATTGTTTGCAGAGGAATCTTCCACCACACATTGAAAACACCAAGACGGGTCGGAGTTCCCGGCAGACCGACAACGATCGACCACGTGGTGAGCTTCGTCGTACCTTCCCAGCGGGTCATTGTGTACGCGGCTCGATTAACTTCGACCCACTTCTCACCATTAGGAACAAGATACTCAGGCGCCATATCGATGTTCTCTGTGGGATATGGCTCAACGATGATCTCGACTGAGATATTGAGTCCCGTTCCGCCTTCGAGAGCAGTGATGACTGCGTCGACGACGGCCTTCGGGTTCGACACCTGCGTACCGTCAGTCCCCCAGCGTTTAACACCCAGCTTGGTTCCGTCCGGGCCCACAAGTACCTGCTGCGAGACGGTTTGTTCTGTCAGAGCCTTATCCAGCAGCTTCGGAAGTTCAGCCCCGACCTTCGCCTCATCAACGCCAAGGTTGATCACACCGGCATCAACATCGGGTTTCATCAGTATCCATGTAGCCAGATTCGCTGCAGGAATGGGGTATCTCTTACCGCCGCCCATCACGATAAAGTCCCTCGCCAACTCAGCATTGGCTTCGCCAGCAGCCCTGCTCGCCTCATCATCGGTGATGGGTGTGGGCTCCACTGCAGTGACGACCATCAGGGGAGTCCTGAAGCCTCCGCCATTGATCAGACCAGCTTCTGTTCCAGCGACGTCGACTTCAACACCGTCGATGCTGGGTACGACGACGAATTGGGACTTCGTTGCGTCGTAGATAACCTCGGCTGGAACCGCTCTCTGGTCATCCGAAATCAGCGCGGAATTCAGGAAGGTACGAAGCTTCACTGAGTCGATAGTCATCGCCATAGCTACGTGCTTGGTCACGAAGGGGTTGTAGTGGTTGGACTCTATTCCTGTGAGCTTGATGGCGTTCTCAACGGTCTGATCGATATCGAAGTGGATCCCCAGGTCAGCCGGTGCAGCTCCAACAGCCTTATCATCCAACTGGAGGGTAACTTGGTAATGGTCGACAACCACCGTCATGACATTGCGAATCTGTGATGTGGAGAAACCTGTGATGTCATAGCCGGCGAGCTCCGTACCTGGCTTGGCATGTGTCTGGAAGAAACCGAAGCCAATGAGGCAGACCAATCCGAGCAGAAGGATTCCACCGGCTACTCCCAGCACAGTGGTGAGGAACTTCGGAATCTGGACCGGTGTGGATGTTTTGGGAGGCTTCGCTTGCTTGGGGGGCTTGGCTTCCTTAGGTGGCTTAGCAGCCTTGGGCGGCTTGGCAGCAGGGGGTGCAGCCTTGTCTTTGTCAGCCTTTTTCGCTTTCTTTTTGGCAGGAGCCTCTTGAGGTTCCTGTTCGGCGATCACGGGGGCTTCCCCGCTAGCTGGGGTGATCACCATCGGTGTCCATTGCGGCATCTCTGCTTGTTCCGTCGCCACCGCTTGGCTCTCGGCTGGGCCTTCATCAGGCACGGTCTCTTGAGCTGTCTGCGCCTCGTGCGTTACTGATTCCTGAGCGTCTGCGTCGTCCACCTGCGCTTCTGGTGCTTCTGCATCCTCGATTGCCGACTCCTCTGCTTCTTCAGCTTGGTCAGTTGGCGCTTCTTTTTCCGACTGGTCGGCGGGCTCTTCCTCGGTTTCCTCGGCTTGTGCTTCCTCAGCTTCACCCTCGTCGGCTGCTGTTGGCTCTGGTTCAGTCTCTTCGGCTTCTGCTTCCTCAGCTTCACCCTCGTCTACGGGAGTCTGTACTGCGTCGGCTTCGTCAGCCTCCTCGGTATCTTCGCCGATCTCTTCGCTAGCATCCTGTACGTCCGTCTCTTCAGACTCGTACGGCTCTTCAGTGTCCGCTTCTTCGGCCTCTGGCTCGGCAGGCTCCTCGGCCTCATCGGATGCTTCTTCTTGGGTCTGATCAGTCTCATCAGGAGTATCTACTGCCTCATCAGATGGAACGGCATCGTCATCCTCAGTGGCCGCTTCTTCTGACTCAGGCTCAGTGTCTTCGTCTGCCTGTGGTGATTCATCCTCGGTGGTGGCATCATCCTCGGCTGGGTCCGTACCCTCGGCTTCGCCCGTACTTTCAGCTTCTGACAACATATCTGGGGTGAGCTGCAGTTCCACTGTGGCATCAACAGGATTCTCAGGGTCGAGAGCAACATTATCCAGTACTGCAGTTTCCTCGGCTGTGGGCTCCGGATTCGTATTAGTGCTTGAATCAGGCTTCTTCTTCATTGGATTCCACCTCGGCATCGTTTCCCTCTCTACCTTCAACGCTGACCAGTTCTCGCCTTGAGCGGCATGAGTCTCTTTACCTCATCTAACCGCACTTGGTGGGCAATAAACACACTCGATGCGATTAGTATACTCAACGAACCTGAGCGCCCCCTGAGGAAGCAATGGTGCTCACGACGATGAATCTGTATGCTCATACTGTGATTTTCAAGCAGGTAGGCGACGAGCGGCCTTATCCAACCCACGGCTTGACTAACCGAGATTGGGCGAAAATTGAACCTCGTGCACTGCGACTCAACCAACTGGTGACAACGAGAAGCACCCTCGACCTTCATACTCTTCTAGCCGATGACTCGACCATCTATGGGGATCTCTTCCCCCATGTTGTTTACTGGCAAGGTACTCTTTATCTCGAAGACGGACTCCAGAGAACACTCCGGGCTGCCCTCCAAGGACGCGAAATCATTCATGCTCGCGTCTTGGACTTGTCCAGCTACGGAATCCAGTAAGCTTTCTGTGGGTACGTTGGCTTCTGGAGGTGTAAGTGAGTACGGAAAAGATTCTGCGGGTGTTATCTACTCCCGTCACGCTGGCAATTCTGCTTACCCTGCTCATAGCAGGATCAGCATGGGGGTATATGGTCATCACCACCAAGGTGGCTGGACCGCCCCCCGAGAATTGTGTCCCGCAAACCATCTCCGTGCTCGAACCCAGTTCTGTGCTCGTCAATGTCTACAACGGCGGCAGCCAACGCGGACTAGCCGGTAGGACCGCTGAGATCCTGCGTACGGCAGGCTTCCGTGTTGGTACGGTCAGCAATACCGAGACCCGCGTCCTGACAATCCTCATCATTGGTGCCGCAGCTGATAACCCAGAGGTACTCTTGGTTGCCGGCTGGTTCCTTGACGCTGAGATTCAAGCCGATGATCGCCCTGACCACAGCGTCGATATCATTCTCGGTGACAGCTTCAACGAAGAAACAGACTACGCTGCCGATCCGCCGAAGAGCATTGAGATTCCATCCGGTGAGGTTTGCTTACCTCGTCCGCCTTCAACCCCTGAGGATGAACCCACCGGAGATGAGACTCCGGTGAACCCACCCTCGCCCACGTCAGTACCGAGCTAGGTGCTCGTACGTGAATATGTAGGGGTTAAGCGAGAAGGCTAGATCCCGAAGCGGCGCAGTACCGCTGCTCCGCCGCCAGCCACGACCATCATGGTTCCGCCCATCGTTGCAGCTCCGACATTCGAGGTCAAGAACTCGTCAAGTCCCTCATCAAAGATGGGTTCTTCCGGTTCCGGAGTACTCGGAGGAGTGCTGGGTTGTGGAGATGATGTTGGCTGTGTCGATGGAGATTCCGACTCTTGAGGTTCGACCGAAGGCGTCGTCTCCTGCGTTGGAGACTGCGTTGGCTTCGTTGTCTGCCCTGCCGTCTGAATCTCTGTTGGACTCGACGTAGGTGCAGTTGTCGTACCTGTTGTCACGGGCGGCTTCGGCACAGACGTTGACGAAGGCCCACCCGCAGTTGTCGGAGGTGCCTGGGTTGTGACCGGTGGTGCTGACTTTGTCGGGGCAGAAGGTGTTACGCTGCTACCGTCGATGTCGCCAGCCTCAATAGTCCCACCGTTGAGAGCTATGACACTCCCACCAGCATTAAAGGCATCCTTGACTGCAAAGCTAAAACTAAAATTACCATTAGCGGCAATCGTACGTCCCGAAACCGGGAAGCTTAGATTTCCGCCAGTAACCGTCGGCGCACCCACCCCATTGACCGAACCAGAAATATAAGTGAGCCCATTGAAGCAAGTTACTTCTACGTATGACAACGTCACTGGGTCACCGTTTGGATTCCGGATCTCAACTGAGACATTAATAATGCTTTGGTCGCTCGATGACCGATTAGCATAAATCCGACCTGTTGCCTGCTGGTTGGTGTCACGAGGAGCAAACACCACACAGTTCCCCGAAGGGCACCCCGGTACAGGAGGACCATATGACTCAGTGTCTATATAGAGGATGGATGGAGACCACGGCTCTACCATGGGCGACGCAAAGTCGTCTGCATTGGCGACGGCTGCGAGCCCAGCGAATAGCCAGGAGAGTGGCAAAAGTGCCATGCCCCCCATGGCAATGCTTATCAAAATAGATTTCATTGTCCCGTATATCCCTCTTTAGATATCCTGAAAGACATTCTAAACGGTGATATGAAATTTTCAAAATTAAGCGGGCGTGTCCGCGTATTTATGCTGTCGATAACAACATTTAATCTGGATTATCTTTCTTAGTTTTCTCAGACTAGAAGGAAATAGCGCAACCAGACATAAAGCCAGGCAATCGCTACCGTTGCTGCGGTGACGACCAGACCGTACCTAGTAAACCTCCAGAAACTGATGGGACGGCCCCACTTGGCGGCAACTCCTAGGACAACGACATTGGCTCCGGCGGCTACTGCCGTACTGTTGCCGCCGAGGTCTGCGCCGAAAACAAAAGCCCACCACAGCGGAGAATCAGCTCCTGTGTGGGAGGTCGAGGCCACCATCTGTTCGACGACCGGTGTCATCGCGGTGGTGTAGGGAATGTTGTCGACCAGCGCTCCGGCGACGGCGGAGAAGAGCAGCAGGCCCGTCGCCCCGACGAGCTCGTCGCCAGCCATCAGAGCAGCAGCCATGTGACCGATCATCTGGATGATTCCCACTTCGACCAGGGCTCCGACCAGGACGAACAGGGCCATGAAGAAGGTCAGGGTCATCCATTCGACCTCATCGAGGAACTGTTTGGGGGTCGTACCACTGACCAGGACCATTGCTCCGGCGCCCAGCAGAGCGACGATGGAAGGGTCAAAGCTGAGGACCGTATGGAAGGTAAAGGCAACCAGGGTCAGCACCAGGACGATGAGACACTTCATCAGCAGAACCTTGTCCTCGATGGCATCTGCGGGATGGATCCCTTCTAGGACTTCGTCGACATTGATTTTGACGCGCAGTTTCCTGCGGAAGAGCACCTGCATCAGGGCGATCAGGAGGACCAGTAGAACCAAGCACAACGGAAGGGAGTGGATGATGAAGTCATTGAAGGTGAGCCCTGCGCGGGAGGCAATGATGATGTTCGGGGGGTCTGCGATCAGCGTTGACAGGCCGCCGATGTTGGCGGCGAAGATGAGAGCGACCAGGTGCGGCAGGGGGTCGATGCGCAGCCTCTGGCACACCGACAAGGTGACTGGGGTGACGAGAAGGACTGTTGTGACATTGTCGAGGATTGGAGAGAATCCTGCTGTGACCAGGATCAGCAGGACCATGAGCCGTGCTGGTTTTCCCTGTGAAGTACGGGCTGCCCACAAGGCGATGAACTCGAAGAGACCGGTGTGACGGAGGATTGAGACGATGATCATCATGCCGAGAAGGAGGAATAGTACGTTCCAGTCCACTCCGGTCTCTCGGCTGAAGAAGGCTGTGTCTGCCTTCACTAAGCCGAGAATGGTCATGCCTGCCACACCGCCGAGAGCCGCTGCGACGCGATGTACTTTCTCCGTTGCAATCAGTGCGTAACTGATGATGAAGATGGTAGCAGCGGCGTAAGTTAGGATGGTCGGCTCCGATCACTAGGTACCCTGTGTGGGTCGGCCTTGGGGACTGGTAACGGAGTCGAGGCTGAGATAACGGCACGAAATTGACGAAATAACCATCACCAGTCTTGGCTGATTTTAACTTGGATTTTCTGTGAGTGTCAAGGGGTAATCATGTTTTTCTGGTCGCCAAGACCTGATATTTCTGCTTGCCATTGCCTATCTGTGTTGGATCTGTACAGTGAGCAGGTGAAACTACACTTCTTGTGTTAAGTAGATGCCTTAAGGCGGCTGATTGATTTGTATCTATCAATCAGAGATCGTAGTACATCTCGAATTCCACCGGATGGGGAATCTGAGAGGTACGCCTAGCTTCGGCCCTCTTATTCTTGATCCAGATGTCGATCAGACGCTGCGGGAAGACCCCACCGGCTGTCAGGAAGTCGTGGTCGGCTTCCAGGGCATCCAGGGCCTGATCGAGGCTACGCGGAAGCTGGGTGATGTGCTTCTGCTCTTCTTCAGTCAGGTTGTAGAGGTTGAAGTCATAGGGCCCATAGCCGCCAGCCTTGGGGTCGATCTTCTTCTGGACACCGTCAATGCCAGCCATCAGGATCGCTGCGTACGCATAGTAGGGGTTGGCTGTTGCGTCGGGTGAACGCAGTTCGAAGCGCTTATCCATCGGTGCCTTGGCATAGGCGGGGATGCGGATCACTGCGGAACGATTCGACGTGGCGTACCCGATCGTGACCGGTGCTTCGTACCCTGGAACCAGACGCTTGTAGGAGTTCGTGCTGGGGTTAGTGAAGGCGCACAGGGCGCGGGCGTGGGTGAGGATTCCGCCGATGAAGTGCAGGGCAAAGTCGGAGAGTTGGGAGTAGCCGTTTTCGTCGTAGCACAGGGGCTGGCCGTCCTTGAAGAAGTGCATGTGAACGTGCATACCGTTGCCGGCCTCGTCGAAGAGGGGCTTGGGCATGAAGGTGGCGGTCTTGTCTTCGGCGATGGCGAGGTTCTTGACGATGTACTTGGTCATCATCGTCTTGTCGGCCATCTCCAGCATGGTGCCGAACTCGACCTCGATTTCTACCTGGCCGGGCCCGCCGACTTCGTGGTGATGGTATTTCACGAGGATCCCCTGCTCTTCCATCAGCAGTACTGCGCGGGAGCGGAAACCCGAGAGACGATCCAGGGGAGGTGCCATGTGATAGCCAGCCTTCTTCGGGATCGTGTAACCGAGGTTGTAATCCTCGTTACCGGAGTTCCATTCGGCTTGCTCGGCGTCGATGTTGAACTTCACACCCTGGGGCTTCACAGCGTAGTCAACGTGGTCGAAGACGTGGAATTCGTACTCCGGGCCGATGCGCATCTCGTCAGCAATGCCGAGGTCTTGCATGTACTTCTGGGCATGGAAGGCAACGTTGCGCGGGTCCTGGTCGAAGCGACGGTTGGTCGGCAGGTCGATGACGAAGACATCGCCGATCATAGCTAGTGTTGGGACTTCGGCGAAGCGGTCCACATAGGCGCTGGCCAGGTCGGGGATGAAGATCATGTCCGACTTCTCGATCGGAGCAAAGCCGTAGTTCGAGCCATCAAAGCCGATTCCGTGCTCCATGGTGTGTTCAGTGAGCCTGTCAACAGTAATCCCCAGGTGTCTCCAGCGCCCATTCAGATCAATCATCATGAAGTCGATGATCTTAATGGAGTTATCCCGACAGAAATCCTTCACTTGCGCAAGGTTCTGGAACATGTGAAAACCTACTTTCAGTTCAGTTGAGTCTCACTGATTACCAACGCCTTTCGATGAACATCAGCCACAGCGAACTACGTACGGCGACAACGACAATGCCACCACCCCCCAGCATATAGGACGTGACAATGGGGACGGTCCTTTTTGTCATATTCAGCCGACTATGCGTACGTTTACATGGCATACACGCCAGGTAAACGTACGCGTAGCCCCGCTGTTAGGTCTTACTTGGCGGTGACGGAGGGATTTGAACCCTCGGTGGATTGCTCCACACCCGCTTTCGAGGCGGGCTCCATCGGCCACTCGGACACGTCACCGCCGGAAAGTTTATCAAAGAAATCGCGAATGAGCGCCCCGCACTCATCAGCTCGTACTCCCGAGGTGACTTCTGGGCGATGGTTGAGGCGCGGGTCGCGTACTACATCGAACAGTGAGGCGATCGCCCCGGCCTTGGGGTCGAGGGCTCCGAAGACAATTCTGTCGATACGCGACAGTACGGCTGCGCCAGCACACATCGCACAGGGTTCGAGGGTGACGATCAGCGTACAGCCGTCCAAATGCCAGGTGCCGAGCATCTCGGAGGCACGGCGCAGTGCAATGACTTCGGCATGGGCTGTTGGGTCCTGGAGCAGTTCCCTCTCGTTTCCTGCGACTGCGAGAGTCTCACCATTTGGCGCTAAGACCACTGCACCGATGGGTACGTCTCCGCGTTGCCCGGCATATCCTGCTGCCTTCAGGGCCTTACCCATGGGTTCATCCCAAATCGTCACAAAGAACTCCTTTTCAATCCCCTTTAATCTACTCCCACCATCGCAGTGTGAATTCTGTCATGTGATCTGACGTTGTTGAAGGCTTGCTGCGAAATCTGCTCAGATCACCAATAACACTGTCACAACTTCCCTCTGCTGAGTTTGCGGCCATGGTGCCAGCCAGCACCTAATGCGTGTTCTGAACCGGTTGTTCTGCTCAGATGAGCTAGTCTGAGCAGTGATGACAGATTGTGAGCAGCGATGATTACTTACCTTCTCAAGCCTCGGCTCCCCAACGGGACATGGTTGGGGGTCATTCTCCTCGTCCTTGGTTTACTGCTCGCCTCCATCTCCCTGCTCGTACCTGCGCGCACTGTTTTCGTGGTTCTGGGGAGCGTTGTTTCTCTCCTCGGCCTGATTCTTCTGGCCATCACAGTCGTCGTTGCGCGCCGCCAGCGCGTCTGGGTCACCTTCGATGACGAGGGCTACACCGTCGAAGGACCCCGCGGAGAGTTCAGCGGCTCCTGGATCGATGTGACCGATGTCAGTGTCTCCCGCAACTCAGCCAAGATCGCTCTGTGGCACGGCCCCGCCCGCCGTACGATCATCGCCCACCCCTCCCAAACGATGGACGACGAGTTCATGAAAGTACGCGAAGGCATCCGCGACCACCTTGAAGACTTATTCACTGACTAGGGTGTGACAACTAGAACCAGCAACAGTCCTTGAACAACCGTCATCCTGCCGCAGGCAGGACCCCCGGCAGCCAACGTAAGGACTCTTAACAGGCTCTCTTCAACACAACAACACTCCTTACTCAGTTGTGTTGACCACTGGAGTAGGCACAGTCCCCTCTATCACGTCCCGAATTTCATTGTCAGCATGGTTCCCGCTAAAGTAATCAGGAGCAATTGGAGGCATCGCCTAGTCTGGTCTATGGCGCCCGCCTGCTAAGCGGGTTGAGGGCTTCAACCCTCTCCTGGGTTCAAATCCCAGTGCCTCCGCCATAGGGACGACAGAATCAGATCATCCCCTCGTCATCCTTGTTCTGGCTTCGCCGGGTGCGTCGGCGCACGGGAATGGTTGCCAGGAAGGCAACTGCAGGGAGGGCAAAGATCACCCCCCAGATCCACCACAGCGGGCGTGGGGTTTTGCTTGGATCGACTGATGCGCCGCGGTCGGGGGTTGCGTAAGCGGTGGTACGGGCCCAGAGGATGAAGGCTTCTGCTACAGGCATCTGCGAGCCGAAGTATGAGCGCAGCCCCTGATGGGTGAATCC
>WQYJ01000053.1 GCA_009781325.1 Propionibacteriaceae bacterium
AGCTTCCCTTCGAGCAGGACCTCAACCAATACCTCACCCTGGGGATCAAATTCAGGTATTTCTTTGCCCGCAAAACCATGTTCCTGAAGTACGCCCAAGGCTTCGTTGTCATGCCCGGCGGCTTCGGTACCCTCGACGAACTCTTCGAAGCACTCGTCCTTACCCAGACTGACAAGGTCGTACGCTTCCCAATCATCTTATTCGGCCGCGCTTACTGGGAGGGCTTAATCACCTGGGTACGCGACCACATGCTCACCGAGGGTTTCATTCGAAAAGAGGATATCGATCAGATTCCTGTCACTGACAGTGTTGACGAGGTAATTGAGATACTTACCGGTAAGCTTGGTTAACACTATGGAATGGTTTATTGCGCTTCTAGCAGTAGTGGTCATAGGCTTCGCCGCTGTGGCCGCGTCTGGGGGGCTTGGCCAATTCGGACCGATTGAGGCAGATCGTCCTCCATTGGTTCTCCCCAAGACCCCGCTGACCTCGCAGGATGTCAAGGACCTGGAGTTCTTCGTCGTCCCGCGCGGGTACGCGATGGAGCAGGTAGATGAGTTACTCTCTCGGCTTCAAAAAGAACTGCCGCAGCCTGATCCAGTGTTCCTCGATGAGGATTCCGCACTGCCGAGTGCTGACACTGAACCACCCAGCGGCGACGTTGAGTCGGCCGATGATGAGCAGGTTTTTGAAGCAGATTCTGAGCTCTCAGACCCAGATTTGGATTGGCTCGGTGATGACGATTCAGACTGGTTTGCCGACGATTTGGACTTAGATGATGCAGATATGGATCTGTCGCAGTCCGATTTATACCCAGAATCTGGAATAATAGGGGATGAAACAGAAAGCGAGCGAAGGAATCACGATGGCAGCGATGAAACCTCGAACGGGTGACGGGCCGATAGAGGTAACCAAGGAAGGACGGGGCATTCTTCTGCGGTTCCCGGTAGACGGCGGCGGTCGCCTCGTCGTCGAGATGAATGTCGCCGAAGCCACAGGGCTCTACGAAGCGCTCGTACCAGTCGTGGGAGCAATGAATCCCACACCAGAGCGAGTCTGATTACTGCGCGTCGAATAACTCGACTGCGCGAGCGTACACTTCAATCGTCTGGTCTGCTATGGCATCCCACGAGAATGACTCAATACAGCGGGCACGCCCTGCTTGTCCGAAGGCCTTGGCGCGTTCCGGATTCCTGGTCAGAGAGTTGATGGCCTGCGCAAAACTCTCCTCGAAGGTGGCCACAGCCTGCGGATCCTCGGCTTGAGCTGGGTCGTACGGGACGAGAATCCCGGTTTCACCATCAACGACAACCTCAGGGATCCCACCGACACGCGAAGCCACCACAGCGGTTTCGCAGGCCATGGCTTCAAGGTTGACGATACCGAGCGGCTCATAGACAGATGGACAGGCGAAAACAGTCGCATGGGTGAGAATCCGGCGCAGATCCAACCTGGGAACCATGTCCACCACCCATGTCACACCTTTGCGCATGGTCTTCAGAGCAGAGAAAGCCTCGGTGAACTCCTGCTCAATCTCGGGGGTGTCCGGTGCTCCGGCAAGAAGAAGCAACTGGGTGTCCGGGTCAAACATCTGAGCAGCACGCACCAGGTGCACCAGACCCTTCTGGCGCGTGATACGACCGACGAAGACAACCAGAGGAGCGTCCAGATCCACACCATAGGCTTCCAGCTTGGAGGTGTCATGATCAGGATAGAACTCATCGGTGTCGATACCGTTGCGGACGATGAAGACTTTGTCAGGATCCAAATCGGTGTAAGAAGCCAACACATCATTGCGCATACCGGCTGAGACTGAGATCACAGCAGTGGCATCGAGGAAGGCTGTCTTTTCTGCCCACGAGGAGACCCGATAACCCCCGCCCAACTGCTCGGCCTTCCATGGTCGGTGGGGTTCCAGGGAGTGAGAGGTCACCACGTGGGGGATATTCAGCATCTTGGAGGTGAGAAGACCAGCCATATTGGCATACCAGGTGTGAGAGTGTACGACATCGACCTGCGGTACGGAGGCAGCAATGGCTAAGTCCGTACCCAAAACTCTCAGAGCTGCATTGGCGCCAACAGGGAAGGTTTCGGGGTGTGCAGTCGCACCTTCTCGGGGTTCGCCCATGCACTGGACATCGACGAGCTCACAACGGGCCCGCAGATATTTCACTAATTGTCCAACATGAACTCCGGCACCACCGTAGATATACGGGGGGAATTCACGGGTAAGAATTGATACTCGCATAAGGGCATCGTGCCATATCTTGGCCGATTTGGGTACTCTGATGGCTTATTTTCCAGAAACTTCGTGAAGAGGGTTGTCATATGGGGAAAAAGGTCTTAGCGTGGAGTCATGGCAATGAGACCGAACGTACTGTCTCTTGTCCTTGCGGGAGGCGAGGGAAAGAGGCTGATGCCCCTCACAGCTGATCGGGCAAAACCTGCAGTTCCATTTGGGGGAACATATAGACTCATCGACTTTGTCATGAGTAACCTCATCAACTCTGGCTTACGGAAAATCGCCGTCTTGACCCAATACAAGTCCCATTCGCTGAACCGGCACATTTCTTTGACATGGAGGATGTCAACGCTGCTCAATCAGTACGTGACCTCTGTACCGGCTCAGCAGCGTACCGGCAAGCAGTGGTACCAGGGCAGTGCTGATGCTATTTACCAATCTTTGAATCTCATCGCTGATGAGCATCCTGACTATGTTGTCGTCTTTGGAGCAGACAACATTTATCGCATGGATGTTGATCAGATGCTTGATGCTCACATCTCTTCTGGTCTGCCAGCTACCGTCGCTGGGATTCGGGTTCCTCGCTCACAGGGCAGTCAATTCGGAATCATCGATGCCGATGCCAAGAATAGAATTGCGCGCTTCTTGGAGAAACCTGAAGACCCCCCAGGCTTACCTGACTCGCCGGAAGAGTGCTTTGCTTCGATGGGTAACTACATCTTCACAACTAAAGCTTTCGTTGATCTTCTGATGAGAGATGCAGAAGACGATGAATCCGGACATGACATGGGAGGAAACGTCATTCCGGCATTTGTTGCGTCCGGGCAGGCTGGAGTCTATGACTTCACCAAGAATGAGATGCCGGGAGCTACAGAAAAAGACCTCAACTATTGGAGGGACGTCGGTACGATCGACGCCTACCATGAGGCCCATATGGACTTAGTGAGCGTTGATCCTGAGTTCAACCTTTACAACAGACATTGGCCGATCATGACTCACCAAGCTCAATCGCCAGGCGCGAAATTCGTCCTGCGCGGAACCGCTGAGGACTCGATCGTGTCATCGGGATGCATCATTTCGGGAGGAGATGTCGACCGGTCTGTGCTAAGTCCGAATTGTATGATTCAAAAATGGAGCCGAGTAGATGAATCGGTTCTGTTCGCTGGTTGCCAGATTAGTGAGGGGGCAGTAATTCGCCGGGCTATTCTGGACAAAAATGTAGTAGTATCACCCCGAGTGGAGATCGGGGTCGACCACGATCACGACAGAGACAGAGGTCTTTTCGTATCGCCGACTGGTATCACGGTAGTACCGAAGAACATGGTGGTTAATGAATAGCGCCTGACAAGGTGCTAACCCAACTGGGGGAGACCCGCCACCGTAAGATTTAATGACAAAGGAGAATAACAATGCCAATCCCAACGCTCTCTGCTGGAGAACTAGCTGCTGCTCGGGCGAAGGCAATTGTGGTACGACGGGCACGTACCGCCCTTAAGGACAAAGTCCGCACAGGGGCGTTAAGTCCTACCCAAGCGCTGACCCAAGCAATCGCAGATCCCCAGCTCAAGCTGATTAAGGTCATTGACTTCCTGAAGGCTGTTCCTCGCATTGGTGAGAAGAAGGCAGAGGTTTTGATGGAGAAGTATTCAATTGCTTCTTCCCGCCGTTTGGGCGGACTTGGAATCCACCAACTCGAAGGACTGAAGAAAGAACTTGGGTGAGTTTCACACCGACTGTTCTTGTTGGCCCCTCAGGAGTGGGGAAGGGAACTGTCCTAGCGGCGCTTTGCGCTAACTATCCCCAAGTATGGCTGTCCGTATCTGTCACGACGCGTTTGCCGCGCCCTGGCGAAATCAATGGACAACACTACTTCTTTGTTTCCGATGCAGAGTTTGACGCCCTGATTGACTGCGATGGGCTCCTCGAGTGGGCGACGTACCAGAGTTCACGGTACGGAACCCCTCGGGCTGCAGTAGAGGAAAAGATTGCCCAGGGTCGTGCTGTGGTGATGGAACTGGAAGTCCAGGGAGCCCGCCAAGTGACGGCGACCCTAGACCCAGTTCAAACGGTCTTTCTTGCACCCCCATCGTGGGATGAACTTGAAAGACGCCTGCGCAGCCGAGCCACCGAGTCAGACCAGGTGATCTCGCGTCGTTTAGAGACCGCAAGAATCGAAATGGAGTACGCCGATCAATGCGATTATGTGATCGTGAATAAGGAAGTGGCGGACTCCTTGGTTGAGTTGGTAAACTTTATCGGTCTGGGAACTGACGGGTTGTCGGACAACCAAGGTGAGAAGGACAGCTATACATGATGCAAGAAGGCATAACGAATCCCCCCATCGATGAACTATTGGAGAAAGTGGACTCCAAGTATCGACTGGTGTTGTTTGCCGCACGCCGGGCACGCCAGATCAACGCCTACTACTCCCAACTCGGAGAAGGCTTGCTGGAGAACGTTGGCCCGCTCGTTGACGCCACCTCTCAGGAGAAGCCGTTGTCAATCGCTTTGAGAGAGATCGATGAGTCGTTGCTGGAATGCCAGGAGATTGATCCTGAAGCTGAAGCAGCCGCTCGCGAGGAAGCATTGAAGGAATCTGCCTTCGACTTCACCAATCCCTTTGCGGACACTGATCTTTCCTGATTATTTCTTCCAGGAACTGTGGACGAATCACTTTTTGTCCGATGCCCTGCCTAGGATTATCACTGTGGGCGAGTTCGCCATCTCGTATCCCAGAAAAGGAGTGCCGCTGTGCAGAAGCTATTCACATCTGAGTCTGTGACTGAGGGTCATCCCGACAAAATGGCAGATGCCATCTCTGATCGCGTTCTCGATGCTCTGCTGAGTCAAGACCCCACTAGCCGTGTCGCTGTGGAGACTTTGCTCACCACTGGTGCTGTGGTGGTGGCTGGGGAAGCAACAACCCAGGGTTACGCAGATGTGGCCCAGATCGTACGCGACACCGTTCTCGACATTGGTTATTCATCATCGAAGGTGGGATTCGACGGTAACTCCTGCGGGGTCATGGTCGCGATCGGCAACCAGTCTCCCGATATCGCTGCCGGAGTGGATCATGCAGAGGAGTCCCGGGAGGGTTCTGCAGATGCCTATGATCTCCAAGGGGCCGGTGACCAGGGATTGATGTTCGGTTTCGCCTGTCGCGAAACGCAGTCGTTGATGCCAGCCCCGATTCACATGGCTCATCGGCTAGCTGAACGGCTGTCGCAGGTGCGCAAAGAAGGGATTCTGGAGTATCTTCGCCCGGATGGGAAGACCCAGGTCACTATTCGCTATGAAGGGCACACCCCTGTCGGTGTCGACACGATTGTCGTTTCTGCCCAGCATGCCCGCGGAGTGAACCATGATCTGATCCGCGACGACATCGTTCACACAGTTATCAACCCGGTCGTTGAGGCCTGCGGCTTTGAGTCTGGAGGGATTCGTACCTTCGTCAATCCGACCGGAAGTTTTGTGATCGGCGGGCCGATGGGGGATGCCGGAGTCACAGGGCGCAAGATCATTGTCGACACATATGGGGGTATGGCTCACCACGGCGGAGGCGCCTTCTCTGGCAAGGATCCTTCCAAGGTGGATCGCAGTGCCAGCTATGCGATGAGGTGGGTGGCTAAGAATGTCGTTGCTGCTGATCTGGCTGATCGCTGCGAAGTGCAGGTGTCCTATGCCATCGGGCGTGCCCATCCCATTGCCCTCTATGTTGATTGTTTTGGGACCGCCCGTGTGGAGGAAGAAAAGATCCAGGAGGCGATCCTAGAAGTCTTCGATCTTCGTCCGCGCGCGATCATCGAGGATCTCGATCTTCTACGCCCGATCTACGCCCAGGTCACCAACTACGGTCACTTTGGCCGTGATCTGGAATGCATGACATGGGAGAAGACTGACAGGGCTGATGCCCTCGCTGCTGCTGTGCGATGATTGCTCAGGTCTATGTTGATGTTCAGGTTCCTCACCTGGATCACGTCTTCGACTATGCCATCCCCGATGGGCTTGCGAATAAGGTGCACGTCGGGATTCGGGTCAAGGTCCCGTTCAACGGTCGTAGCCTCGCTGGGTTTGTGGTGGGAATCGCTGAGACTTCCGCCCAAGAAAAACTCCAGACACTGAGCACTATTGTCTCCGAGGTGCCAGTCATGCCGGAAGCGACAATTGCGCTGATCCGAGCAGTCGCTGATCACTGCGCAGGCACCTTCATGGATGTGGCTCGACTCGCTATTCCTCCGCGCCATGCCCGAGCCGAAAAGAATCGCCTCACTGTCGAGCCAGAGATCAGCGTGGAGAACAAGCCAAGCTGTCTCGATAGATACCCGGAAGGTACGAGCCTTCGCCAGGCCATTCGTGCAGGGAAGTCTCCGCGTGCTGCCTGGACACTGGTTCCTGCTCGGGCAGTGGGGGATTGGGTGGAAGGGATCACCTCCCTGGTGAGCGACACGCTGGCATCGGGGCGCTCAGTTCTTGTTCTTGCCCCTGAAGTCAGGGATTGTGCAGCGCTGCAAGCCGCGATCACAATGATCATCGATAGGCGTTTGGTGGTCTCTCTGGCGGCTAATAGAGGCCCCCACGGCCGGTATTCTGCCTTCTTGGCAGGGTTATCAGGTCAGGCTCGGGTCATCGTTGGTTCCCGGGGTGCCGCCTATGCTCCGATGAAGAACCTCGGACTCATCGTGGTGTGGGAGGAAGCAGACCCAATCTTTGAGGAGCAGCATTGTCCCTACCCATCCTTGCGCGACATCGTCGCTATACGGGCCGCCCAAGAAAAGGCCGGGGTTGTCTTTGTGTCGTACTCACGCTCAGTGGAGATCCAGAACTGGGTTGACAAGAAATGGCTCCATGAAGTGGTCATGGGATCCCAGCAGGTGAGCTTCCATACTGCCTCAATCAGGGTTGCCTCGCATGGGGATCATAGCCTAGCTCACGACAGGGCTGCGCGAAGTGCCAGACTTCCCCATGATGGTTTCTCTGTGATCCAGGCTGGGTTGGGTTTGGGGCCAGTGTTAGTCTCTGTGCCCTGGGTTGGTCAGCGCAGGAACTTTATCTGCCAGTCGTGCGGCGAACCTATGAAGTGTTCGTGCGGCTCAGGGTTCGAAGAATCTGAGAGCATGTCCTGTGTGATCTGCGGGAAGTCTGCTCAGGGATGGAGGTGTGTCTGCGGGTCTCACCGATTCAAGGCCATCATCATCGGTTCGCAGCGAACAGCTCACGAGCTAGCTCAGTCTTTCAAAAATGCCCTTGTTTTGCGCTCCGACTCAACATCGCGGATCGATTGGCTGTCTCCGAGCGAGTCAACCTCAGTGATCGTGGTGGCCACCCCAGGGTGTGAACCAGTGATCGACAAAGGTTATTCAGCAGCAGTGATCCTTGATGCGGCAGGTGTGCTGGCGCGCCCAGATATTCGGGTGGGTGAAGAAGCCCTGCGGCGGTGGCTGCGCATCATTTCTTTGGTGAGGTCCGGTGAGGATTTGGGGACAGTCCTCATCGTAGGCCCAGGGCAGGACCGTACGATTCAAGCGGCTCTGCGCTGTGATCCGCTGACCTATGCTCGCCGCGAACTGCGCGACCGCCAGGAGGCAGGGTTTCCTCCTGCAACAAGAATGGCGGTTTTTTCCGGTGATGAGTCAGCAGTTGCCCACGCAGCACAGGAATGGTCGAAAACTGGAATCGGGGAGATGATCGGCCCTATCCAAGAGGTCGACTCTGACCAATACCGTCTGATCATCAGAGTGGGGTCTGCCCAGGGCACTCAACTCGCAGCCTGGCTCGCCGAGACGGCTCGTACACGATCTTCACGCAAGAGAAACGATAAGCTGAACATCAGACTTGATCCGGTGTGGCTAGGAGGATAATGAGGCTTCTGTTCGCTGGGACTCCCGCGGTCGCTGTCCCTGTGCTCGAAGGGCTGGCGAAGATTCATCAGATTTCTGCGATTCTGACGCGCCCGCCAGCCCCTCAAGGAAGAAGCTCACGGTTGGTCCCTTCTCCAGTTGAGGCATGGGGCAGAGATCACCGGATTGAGGTTCTCACACCGCAGTCGATGAAGGACCCGCAGTTCGTCCAGGCAGTGCGTGGGATTGCTCCTCAATGCTGTCCGGTGGTGGCCTATGGCGGATTGATTACCCCAGAACTGCTGCGCATTCCCACCCATGGCTGGATCAACCTGCATTTCTCTATCCTGCCGGCCTATCGAGGGGCAGCACCTGTGCAAAGAGCCTTGCTGGATGGGTGTACGCAGACCGGGATCACGACTTTCCTGCTGGAACCTGCTTTGGATTCTGGTCCTGTCTATCTTCAGCAAAGTGTCGATATTGCTCCGAATGAGACCGCTGGGGACCTCCTGGACGCGCTAGCGGTGCTGGGTGCACAGTCCATGGCGGAAACCATGGAAATGATTGAAGCTGGCTACCAGCCCACGGCGCAGCCCGATCAGGGGATTAGTTATGCTCCGAAGATCACAGCCGAGGATGCGCGCCTGGATATCGGCGTCCCAGCATCAAGGGTCGTTAATCGAGTACGTGCGATGAGTCCAGAGCCTGGAGCATGGGCCTTGCTCGGAGGACAAAGATTCAAGATCCTTCGAGCCCGCCTGGCGGATCCCCAGGATGTGAGTTCACTAGCGGCTGATGGAGTCCTAGGTCGGCTCGCTGCGACGAAGAAGCATCTCTTTTGCCATGTACGTGATGGCTGGATTGAGTTGATGGAGGTACAAGCCATCGGCAAGAAAGTGATGACGGGGGCAGATTGGGCGCGAGGGGCCTTGGCCAGCGATCCGGGAGCTTACCTTGAGTGAGAGGGTGGATCCAGCACGGAAGGCGGCTCTGGCAGCCCTGAAAATCGTTCGCGACGGCGGATATGCCAATCTTGCCGTGAAGCAGGTCCTCGATCGATCCCAGTTGACCAGCCGGGATGCTGGTTTCGTCACCCAACTGGTCTATGGGGTGTGCCGGAATATGGGCACTCTCGATCTGATTATCGAGAAGGCTTCGGGGCGCGCAATCACCACCTTGCAGCCTGGGGTTGTTGACGTTCTGAGGCTTGGTACGCAGCAACTGCTGATGATGCGGGTTCCTGCTCATGCAGGTGTGTCTGCGTGTGTGTGTTTGGCATCGGAGCAGATCGGGCGTCACGTGTCCGGTGTGGTGAATGCGATCCTTCGCCGCGTAGCGGAGCGCGATTGGGACACATGGATGGATCTGATCACCCACGGGCTTCCTGCCGCGCAAGCCATGGCAATTCGAAGCTGTCATCCACTGTGGATCGAACAGGTTTATGCCCATTGTCTGCCAGCCGGTGAGGTAGTCCAAGCGATGGAGGCTAACAATGAGGCACCCCAACCAACTTTGGTCGTACGACCTGGGCTCATGACTCGCGATGAACTCTTGACCTATGGCGGTGAACCCACGCCGTACTCGCCGTGGGGGGTGAGCCGCAGCGGAGACCCGGCTCAAGTGCCGCCAGTTCGAGACGGCAGAGCAGCGGTTCAAGATGAGGGCTCTCAGCTTGTCGCTGATCTCCTTACCCGCGTGGATGCTCCCGATGGGCCCTGGCTGGATATGTGTGCAGGTCCGGGAGGAAAGGCCGCCTTGTTGACCGGACTCGCCCGTGATGCGGGGCAGGGACTGGTTGCTAGTGAACTTCGTCCCCACCGGGCACGGTTAGTTGCCTCAGCTCTGCGAGGCTATGGGAGCCCAGCGGTCGTGGTTGCCGATGGGTGTGTTCCGGCGTGGGGATCGGTGTTCTCTCGAATCATGCTGGACGCACCATGTACGGGGTTGGGAGCTTTGCGTAGGCGTGCCGAGGCTCGTTGGCGCAAGACTGAGGATGACCTCGAAGGCTTAGTAAGACTGCAATGCGATCTGCTGTGGTCTGCCTGCTCATCGGTAGTTCCTGGGGGAGTGGTGGCGTACGTTACCTGCTCGCCTCATCCGGGTGAAACTGTTGAGGTCATCCGTGAAGCAGCCAAGGGCTTGGAGATTTTGGATGCGCCGGCTCTGCTGGGGAACGTACCTAACGCTCAATCTGAGCTCGATCCTCGATTCATTCAGCTATGGCCGCATCGCCACGGAACAGACGCCATGTTCTGTGCTTTGCTGCGCAGGACATCTGTCACAGAGCTGCGATAATCGCATCCCCGATCTCAACGGTAGAACGCTTCACACCGATTGTTGCGGCGATGTCGTTTTCGACCGCCTCACGGATTGTCGCTGCGTCTTCGGTGTAGCCCAAGTGGTCCAGCATGATCGCCCCGGACAGGATGGCAGCCCGCGGATCCGCGATTCCCTGTCCTGCAATGTCGGGGGCCGACCCGTGGACAGGCTCAAACATCGAGGGATAGGTGCCCTCCAGGTTGATATTTGCGCTGGCAGCCAGTCCGATACCGCCGGTCACAGCGGCAGCCTCATCGGTGAGGATGTCCCCGAAAAGATTGTCGGTGACGATCACATCGAAACGATCAGGCTGGGTGACCATGAAGATCGTCGCTGCGTCAATATGCAGGTAGTCGGTGGTCACGTCGGTGAACTCCTTACCCACACGGGTCAGCGTACGATTCCACAGACCACCAGCGTTGACTAAGACATTGTGCTTGTGCACCAAGGTGAGGTGCTTATTGCGGCTGCGGGCCAGATTGAAGGCATAGCGTACGACTCGCTCGACCCCGTGAGCGGTGTTGATGGACACCTCAGTGGCGATTTCGTGGGGGGTTCCGGTTCGTACCGTACCGCCGTTGCCGCAGTAGAGACCCTCCGTACCTTCACGCACGACGACGAAATCAATGGTCTTGCCGTCGACGACACCCGGTGACAGCGGTGTGGCGACCCCAGGATAGAGCTTCGAGGGGCGCAGGTTCACCGCATGGTCGAAGGCGAACCGCAGTTTGAGGAGGAGACCGCGTTCCAGCAGTCCCGACGGGATAGATGTCGAACCCGGAGCTGCCCCGACCGCACCCAGGAGAATGGCATCGCATGCCGCCAGGCGGGCTAGGGTCTCATCGGAGA
>WQYJ01000054.1 GCA_009781325.1 Propionibacteriaceae bacterium
AAGTTGTGCCCGCCTCTTCTACTGAAGCCTGCATGGGGTGCGGGCTCAGTTGGACAAGCCATCGTAGGAACGCCCGAAGAGATGATCAAAGCGTGGGAAGCGATGTGCCGAACCATTCAAGAGATTTCAGGTGAAAAACTAATTGAAGGCACAGAGCAGCAGTTCGTTGTTGAAGAGATCATTGTTGGTGATACTGCTGCATGGTTTGGAAGTCGCTCGGATATCGCCGATTATGTTAGCGTGGAAGGCTATGTGCAGAACGGGGAATACCACCCAGTTGCTATTACAGGGAGATTTCCCTGCATCGGCAACTTTACCGAGATGGGTAGTTTTGCTCCCTGCCCTCTTGAACCGGAAGGGCAACAAAGTGTATTGGAAGTGGCAACAGTGGCAGTGAATGCGTTAATGCTGGAGAACTGTGGCACACATACGGAAGTCAAACTCACTTCTCATGGGCCGGTCCTCATAGAATCAGCCGCTAGGTTGGGAGGATCGGCAATTACTGAGGTCATCGAGAGGGTGTACGGCGTTGATTTGGTCGGGCTGGTTACACAGGTTCTTCTTGGATCTACAGGAACCGAAACAAACGGAAGAAGCAATGAACCTCGTGGCGCAGCTGCTGAGCTATCATTAATTGGAGCCGACGCGAAGGGAACTCCATGGTCTTCTGAACGCATCTGGGACTCATCTGTTCTAGACTCAGGAGTGCTCAAGTTGAGTAGGGGAACAGTGGCAAGTCACATTCCATCATTAACAGTGACTGATGGATCAGGAATAGCGCCGTATCGACCTGAGTTAGGAATCACTAATTGCGCCGGGATTCTTTTATTAAAATCGCCCTCAGTGGAACAAGTTGTGAGGGATGCCAAACATATTTTCAACTCATTAGGTGATGAACTTGAGTGCAATGAGGTGGAGGTGAAGCCTGCCAGTGGCTGGTGATAATACAACGCGAAATGTCCCGCATGGGGCCAAAAAGGAGAGGTGAACGTGCTACAAGAACACTCTTCTACAAATGGGTATGAGCGGCATGAACCGTCGTCTGCGGCAACGCACGTTCCCTCATATGTAGTTGACTTGGCTAGAGATCTACCTTCACTTAAGTCACGATATAGCGAGATACCTGCACATCCAATGTTGAGTGATCTTCCCATACTGACCAAGAAGGACATCAACTCAACTCGACTTGACTTAATTTCAAGAGCGAGGCTATGCGAATCTGGATCGATACTACTAGGGAGCGGCGGAACAACTGCGTCTCCCAAAGTTAGTGTACTTCCCAGTTCGCTGTTTATGGAAAGCATCACTCAGAGTTGGTCTCCACTTGAGGTCGGAGATGTTGTTGTCAATGCCAATAATGGCGGAGAATTGGGATCGATGTTTCCCTTTTTCCATTTACTATGTCAAATCAGTGGAGCCGTTGCAATTCCATTAGGTGGGCTTGGCACTAAGGAGACTATTGATACTTGGATCGACTTTCTGTATGAAACAAAAACGACGGCACTTGCTGGTACCCCAACCCAGGTCGCAGCCATCTTGGAAAGACTTATCCATATGGACATACGGCTACCTTCACTTCGGAAAGTCCTATGGTCAGGGGAGCGTTTTAACGCTTCCGCACGCAGGGTGGTTGAGGAGTACGGTCAACTAGATCTCTATGGAGTATATGGGTCAACCGAGACGTGGGTAGTCGGTTACAATGGGCCTGCATGCCCCATCGATAGTTTTCATGTCCTGCCGTACCAGATACTAGAAATCGTGGATGGCAGTATTCTTGTTACAACGGTGCATGAGGAGTGCCTAAACCCTATAGTACGATACCGAATAGGGGATTATGGTACCCAGTCGTCGTGCCCCTGTGACTCATTAGACAAGGTCATAACTGTAGGTAAGCGAGATGATGAACAGATTAAGTTTTTGTCGATTCTATTTGACAGAGATGAACCATACGAGGCGGTCATGGCGCTCGAAGACGTTGTAGAGGCGCAAATCGTACTTGTCAATCTAGGAAGTGCTGATGAGTTCATGGAAATCCAGGTGGTGACCAGGGATCACGTAGAGAACAGTGATCAGGTTGAGCACAGGATTTGCTCCTCGTTTCTTAAGAGCATGTATCGCCTTGCCCATGAGGTGCATGATCGTCCTGAACGAATCCGTGTTCGCAAAGTAAATGAGATCCCACCAAATCCTCGGACACTCAAGACTCCCGTGCTTAGAATGGAATCCAGATGACGTATCGAGTGTGTATAACTGGCGCAGGCTCAGGGATCGGTCGCCAAGTTGCCATAGATTTCGGTAAACTTGGATATGATATCACGATTATCGGCAGGCGTACAACTCCCCTGAGTGAGACAGCGGCTTCCATTGCTGCTTCAGGAGCAGCAAAAGTAACCATGAAGTCTATCGATCTTCGTGAGACATCATGTATAGATGAGCTTGCTTCACTCGTCAAACAGGGGCCGTTTAATGCTGTGGTGGCTGTTGCGGGCGGCAATGCAGAACTGATCCCAGAGACTCCCGACCTTCATGGACTCGATTTAATATCATGGTATTGGGACGAAAACTTCCGGAGCAATGTGCTAACCGCTGTGCACTTTATTGAGGGCTTGAGACAGCTTAATGGGCTCGCTGATGGTGCATCAGTGGTTCTACTAAGCTCCATCGCAGCTCACCGAGGTTCTGGTAGCGGCTCATATGCCGCCTCAAAAGCGGCTCTTCACCCGTACACAATAGATCTTGCTAGATCACTGGCAAGTAAGAGGATCACAGTTAACGCTGTGTCCCCTGGCTACATTTCAGGCACTGAATTCTTCCTCAATTCTATGACAACAGAACGTCATAATTCCTTGGTTGCCCAAACCTTCACAGGTCGAGTTGGGGAACCGGCAGATGTTTCGTCAGCAGTCATGTGGCTTTGCAGCGAAGGGGCTAGACACGTTACAGGGCAGGTCCTTCAGATTAATGGGGGGGCTAATACCTAGTGCTCCTTAAC
Source organism: Propionibacteriaceae bacterium (assembly GCA_009781325.1). Lineage (GTDB taxonomy): Bacteria > Actinomycetota > Actinomycetes > Propionibacteriales > Propionibacteriaceae > WQYJ01. Next base: position 2,993 of record WQYJ01000054.1, read on the forward strand.
AATCACTTAGTTCATGTGGCTTTAGTTGACTACAAACAAGGTGCACCTCTCTCGTTTGTAGACACGTTGAGTAGGGATCTCATCGGCAAACCACTCTTCACAATCAGGCAGTGCTGCACGCATCAACTTTTTGCGGGTAAAACCATGTGAGTCGCGGGCACCCACTTCGTGGGCACTGCTTATGATTGTCGTCGCTGCCTAGACTAATTCTGGGGAAACTTTGACACACTAATGTGCGCAGGACACTCAAAAGCGATGGCCATAACGTGATGATGATCAAGCATGATCGTGATCACGTCCGAGTTGACATCGTCGAATGACTTGCTGCTCTCACACCTCCATTGTGTGCCGCACGCAACTTGCCTTCCATCAAACAGAAGTGTTGAATTAGCGTGATGCTCCTTGGCCAAAGGAAATACGAGCAGTTTTCTGGGATCACTAGTCAGGCATCTTCTAGCCCGCTTCAGCGATGCCTCCCGAATCGCCCAGGCAGCCCCAAGATCAGATTCTGATGGAACTCCAGCAGTTTGTATCAGTTCCTCTGAGGTTAACAAGTCTCGGATCCACTGGACTGATCTCTCACAGTTAACCACATCAATTCCAACGTAAGATTTACTAATAGCGGCAACAGTCCATACACCATCATGTGATGCGGACAGCGAGAAACCCGTGGTAACCGGACGACCTCCTGCGGAATACGAATGTAACGGTGCGTTACGCTCCTTGCACAACTCCCGTATGAGACGATCCGCAAGGTATGACTGAAGGCGAGCTTCAGGCGAAAGACTGGAAATGATATCTATTCGTGGGCACCATATAAAACGGGAGTTCAACCATCTAGTAGTGCCAGGGCGAGACGCAACTAGTACGCTAATATGATCAGTCATCCGAAAAACGACCCGAAAGAGAAGATGATCATCTGGTAATCGCACCTTTCTGCTGATCTGTTGTGCTATTGCCAGCATTAACTTGACTGAGTTCACTCTATCAGCAACTCTCGGCCGTTGCTGTGTGAGCCGGTATGGGTTTTCTGCCGCTGGTTCGTTGTGTGATTTCACTGGTTGACCAGCGTTTTTGTATTGACTGATACAGGGTTTCTCATTTGTTGGCGGGTCTGACTCTGGGGAGCACAGGAGAGAGTCGAAAGACTCTTCACCCCCTGTTTCCCAACCGGATTAACAAGCAGTCGTACCAGGACAGTGAAAATCCTAGTTTCGGGAACCCAGGTCTCCAGCTCCCATTCATCTGGGCTATGAATAGACTTGATCTCTGCTTTCATTTTACATCACCAAAGAACTCAGTTGTCACTCAACAATCAACGAGGCCCCACCATCGCTCTGGTGCCTATTCAGAAACCCTATCTAAGCTTTCCTGATCCTAAATATTCGTACCGATTCCACCGAGCACGGTAGAGTACATATGTGAACTTGGATGATGTACGTGATGACTTGAGCACTGTCCTCTTTACCGAGGAACAGATACAGGCCCGGATGCTGGAGCTCGCAGCCCAGATTGACAAAGACTACGCTGACAAGTCTCCTCTGATGGTGGGTATTCTGAACGGCGCTGTCATGGTGATGGCTGATCTGAGCCGAGCCCTGACGATTCACTGTGAGATGGACTGGATGGCGATCTCTTCTTATGGCTCTGGTGTAGCCTCCTCAGGAGTCGTGCGAATACTCAAGGACCTGAACACAGCCATCGCAGGTCGTCATGTCCTGATCGTTGAAGACATCATCGATACAGGCCTGACCCTGGCGTACCTGGCAGGAAACCTGCGATCCCGCAACCCTGCCAGCATCGAGATCTGCGCTGCCTTCAGGAAGCCCGAAGCTCTCTGCAATGAAGTCAACGTGAAATATCTCGGCTTCGATATCCCCAGTGATTTTGTTGTTGGATATGGATTGGACTATGCCGGGCACTATCGAAACCTGCGTGGACTAGGTGTTTTATCACCCAAGGTATATTCCTAAAACAAAGACCAGGCTGATCATACGTCACGAAAGAGCGGGAGCCACATAACCCATGACCACGTTGAAGAAAATACTGCGCAGCCCATTTCTGTGGGTTATTGTAGCCCTTGCTTTGTTTGCGCTGGTTTTCAGACTCATTTCGGGCGGTGAGCAGTACGAGAACATCCCCACATCCGAAGCAGTCGCGATCATCATGGGCAAGGAGAAGCTCAAGGAAGTGATTCTCACCGATCAGGAACAACTCATCCAGATCGAAAAAGAAGATGGTACGAAGGTTCAGGCCTACTGGGTTGGCACCACTGATGACCTCCTCATCGAAAGGCTCAATCAGCGTGTAGCAGACGGAACCCTCGAAAAATGGAACGGTGTCAACGCCACCCCAGGATTCTGGTCCACCTTGCTGAGCTGGGCTATACCCATGCTGCTCATCATCGGCTTATTCGTCTTCATGATGGGTTCAGCCGGGGGAGGGGCTGGAGGCCGTATCTTCAACTTCGGACGATCACGGGCCAAGGTAGCCTCCAAAGACACCCCGAAAACCACGTTCGCTGATGTGGCCGGGGTTGATGAAGCAGTCGAGGAGCTCGAAGAAATCAAGGAATTCCTCGAAGAACCTGGGAAGTTCAAGGCTCTCGGCGCCAAGATTCCGAAGGGCGTACTTCTCTATGGCCCTCCAGGAACAGGCAAGACCCTCCTAGCCCGAGCTGTGGCGGGGGAGGCAGGCGTACCCTTCTATTCCATCTCCGGTTCTGACTTCGTCGAGATGTTCGTCGGCGTCGGTGCCTCACGAGTACGCGACCTCTTCGACCAAGCCAAAGCCAATGCTCCTGCCATCGTCTTCATCGACGAGATCGACGCCGTGGGACGCCACCGCGGAGCCGGCATGGGCGGCGGACATGATGAGCGCGAACAGACCCTGAACCAACTCCTAGTGGAGATGGATGGATTTGATGCCCATGCTGGTGTCATCCTCATCGCGGCGACAAACCGACCTGATGTCCTCGACCCTGCTCTTCTTCGACCTGGCCGTTTCGATCGTCAGATTGCCGTCGATTCCCCAGATCTGAAGGGGAGATACAAGATCCTCCTCGTTCATGCGAGTGGCAAGCCGCTGGCAGCCGATGTAGACCTCCAGGGAGTGGCCAGACGTACTCCTGGATTCACAGGCGCTGATCTGGCGAACGTCCTCAACGAGGCTGCCCTGCTTGCGGCACGCACGAACCTCACGCAGATCACTAACACTGTTCTCGATGAGTCGATCGATCGCGTCATCGCGGGTCCGCAGAAACGTTCGCGGGTGATGAACGCTCACGAAATCCTCATCACGGCTTACCATGAGGGCGGCCATGCGCTTGTGGCTGCATCAATGCCGGGCAATGACCCTGTTCAAAAGATCACGATTCTGCCCCGTGGTCAGGCTCTCGGCTACACCATGGTGATGCCCGACCAGGATAAGCATTCCCAGACTCGCGGGCAGTTGCTGAACCAGCTTGCGTACATGATGGGAGGCCGGGCAGCCGAAGAACTGATCTTCCACGATCCGACCACCGGAGCCAGCAACGACATCGAGAAAGCGACCAAGCTCGCACGGGCGATGGTGATGCAATTCGGTATGACCGAAGCCCTGGGTGCTGTTCGCTATGGGTCCGATGATTCTGAGCCCTTCCTGGGAATGGAGATGGGCAAGGTCTCGACGATCTCCCCGCAGACCGCTGCCCTGATCGATTCTGAGGTCACCCACCTCATCAACACCGCACACCAGGAAGCCTACGATGCTTTGGTGGAGAACCGGGATGTCCTGGATGAGTTGGTACGCCAGTTGCTGGAGTACGAGACCCTCGACAAGGAGCAGGTCGCTGCCATCTTTGCGAATCTGAAGTTGCGGCCGACTCGTCCGGCATGGACCGGGTCCGATTCCCGGCGGCCATCGGATATTCCGCCGATTCCGCCTCCGAATGTACCCGAGCCGAACCTGGATGATGATGCACCGATGAAGCCGCTGGCTACTGGCAAGCCTGCTCCAGCACCGGAGCCCGAACCGCCAACGACACCGTGGGGTCCACCGACAACCCAGCCCGTACCACCGCAGAATCCCATACCTGGGCCGTACTATGGACCCGGCGGCTATCCTCCGTCTGCTCCGGCGGCCCCGCCGCCGGATGGGCCTATGGGTCCCGGCACCTGGATTGATCCTCAAGCTCCCGGTCACTGGGGGCCTCCGCGCACCTAAGAAGAGGTGAACTATGGTCTTTGATGCACAACGCGTAGAAGCAGCGGTACGAGAGCTGCTCATCGGTATCGGTGAGGACCCCGACCGCGAGGGGCTGATCGACACCCCGGCGCGAGTCGCCCGCGCTTATCAGGAAGCATTCTCCGGAATCGCTATCCAGGCCCATGAAGTGCTTGGGGCACGGTTCAACATCGACCATCAGGACATGATCCTGGTCAAGGACATTGAGTTGTGGAGTTATTGCGAACACCACCTCGTACCTTTCACCGGCTTGGCTCATGTCGGCTATATTCCGGGTGAGAATAAGCAGATCGTGGGTCTGTCGAAGCTGGCTCGTTTGGTCGATGTCTACGCCAAACGCCTCCAGGTTCAAGAGCGGTTGACTACGCAAATTGCCGACGCCCTGATGAATGAACTGTCCCCTTCCGGTGCGATTGTCGTTATAGAGGCCGAACACCTGTGTATGTCCATGCGTGGAGTGCATAAACCAGGATCACGAACCGTCACCTCAGCCGTACGAGGTGCGCTCCACAACCCCTCGACCAGAGCTGAAGCGATGAGTCTTATCATGGCTGACCGAGGCCGATGAATCCTGTATTTCAAGGGCTGATCACCGAGCAGGCGACTCGAATCATGGGGATCGTCAATGTTACCGATGATTCCTTTGCCGGGTCCCAGCCGCGGCTCACCGACGCCATCGACCTCGGCCTTGAGATGGTTGACCAGGGAGCCGACATCATTGATGTGGGGGGAGAATCCACCCGTCCAGGGGCGAGGCGCATCTGTGATGAGGAGCAGATGGACCGGGTGATCCCGGTCGTTGAAGCTCTGGCTGGAACTGGTGCGACGGTCAGTATCGATACCGTGAGTTCCCGGGTGGCTCAAGCCGGGATCGATGCAGGAGCCTGTGTGATCAACGATGTTTCCGGTGGTCTGGCAGATCCTGAGATCCTTGGTGTTGCTGCGCGTACGAAGGTGGGTTACGTACTTCAGCACTGGCGTACCCCCTTTGATCACCAATCCACCCACGTTGATGTGGTCAATGAGGTCTGCGAGGAACTGGCCCAACGAGCGCAGGCAGCCATAGCTGCTGGGCTCGATTCTTCCCAGATCATCGTGGACCCAGGAATAGGGTTCGGCAAGACCCATGCCCAGAATTGGGAGTTGTTGGCCAATGCTGGAGTAATCATGGAACTTGGATACCCCACCCTATGGGGGGTTTCGCGTAAGAGATTCTTGGCTGACACCTACTCTCACCCAACGCAGCCCTACCAGCGCGATGAGGCAACACTGGCGCTCACCACTGTTCTTGCTGGACTCGGTGTGTGGGCAGTACGTACGCACACAGTCGGCGATCAGCGTACGGCGATCGCTGTTGCACAGCACATCCGTACGGCGTCGAGGGGAGTCGAGCAATGACGAAGAAGATCCATCGGATCTCGCACAGTGAGCAGCCGATTCTGAATAGCCTCGAAAAAATGGAGGTTCTTGGGATCGAGGTGTGGGCCTACCATGGAGTTTTCGACCAGGAGCGTACCGACGGGCAGATTTTTAAGGTTGATGCGCGCTGGTGGCAGGATTTCCGAGTCCGCGGTGACGACCTAGACCAGACAATCAACTATGCAGAAGTCACTGATGCCATCATTGCCTGTGTCCAGGATGAGCCGGTCAATCTCATTGAGACTCTCGCGGACCGTCTGCAGGTTGAGCTGCTTTCCCGGTTCCCTATGACCTTCGTTCAAGTCACGATCCACAAACCCCAAGCGCCTTTGGATGTGAATTTCTCCGACGTTGCTGTGACGACGGCGATTGCAGGTTATGAACCTCCTGTGCGCCAGGTCGTTTTGTCCCTGGGGTCCAATATCGAGCCTCGGATGGGGTTCCTGCAGTTCGCGGTCTCAGCTCTGGAATCCACTCCTGGTATTCAGCCGTGTGCAGTGTCCTCGGTCTACGAAACCGAGCCTCAGGGTGAGCTTGAGCAGCCCCAATTCCTTAATGCCGTGATCATGATTCAGACGAGTCTTTCGGCTCGGTCTCTCCTGGCTAGGACCCAAGAAATCGAGAACCTAGCCGGCCGGGTTAGAGCCATCGAGCACGGTCCTCGTACTCTTGACATTGATATCATCGCGATTGAGGACGAAGTCTGGGATCAAGGCGACCTAGTTCTTCCTCATCCGCGTGCGGCACTACGTCAGTTCGTGCTTGTTCCCTGGTTGGAGATCGACCCGCAAGCCCGGCTGGAGGGATTATCCATCGGTAATGTGATTGAACAATTGACTGATCAGGGCATCGTTAAAACAAACGACAAACTAATGTTGGTTGCACTTCGGAATTGAGTCTGAATCAGTTGAAGAAGAGTTTATAAAAAAACAATAGCAGAATCTCTAGTTACGCAAGTTCTGCTGTGCTAGGCTGTGATTATTCTCATATGTCGGTTGTGAGACCGTGTCTTAATGTGAGTCTAGTGACCAAAGGAACGTCAGCGTACCGGGCAAATAAAGTGCGCAGCGTTTCTAAAAGCCCCAACAAGGTTCGCCTCCCAGTGCCTTATTGAGGGAGAGGGTCTGTGGTTTTCCACAGACCCTCCTTAATGTCCGCCCCACTTCTCACTCCCTCTCCACTGCGGTGGGTTTTGCCTGAATCCTCCTCCTCCCCACCTTCCACCGTCCGCCCACCTTCCACCGTGCGCCCATCTTCCTCCGTGCGCCCATCTTCCTCCGTGCGCCCATCTTCCTCCGTGCGCCCATCTTCCTCCGTGCGCTCACCTTCCTCTGTGCGCTCACCTTCCTCTGTGCGCTCACCTTCCTCTGTGCGCCCATCTTCCTCTGTGCGCCCATCTTCCTCTGTGCGCTCACCTTCCTCTGTGCGCTCACCTTCCTCCGTGCGCTCACCTTCCTCTGTGCGCCCATCTTCCTCTGTGCGCCCATCTTCCTCCGTGCGCTCACCTTCCTCCGTGCGCTCACCTTCCGCCGTGCGCTCATCTTCTACCGTGCGCTCACCTTCCTCTGTGCGCTCACCTTCCTCTGTGCGCTCACCTTCTACCGTGCGCCCATCTTCTACCGTGCGCCCATCTTCCTCCGTGCGCCCATCTTCCTCCGTGCGCTCACCTTCCGCCGTGCGCCCACCTTCCACCTGCGGTGGGTTTTGTCCTCATCCTCATTCTGGCGGTGGGTTCTGCCTACGCATCCTTCAAGTTGCGGTGGGTTTTGTCACCATCCTCTGTCTTGTGGTGGGTTTTGTCACCATCCTCTGTCTTGTGGTGGGTTCTGTCGCGCCTTTTTGACAAAACCCACCACCGGAATGAGGATTACATCGGGTGGTGGGGGCGGGGGGATCATGGTTTCACCACAGAGGTGTTTTCATCTCTTTCTTGGTATCGTATGGATGCTTGGATCTTGATTGATAAGGGAAAACGTGACAAGTTATTTGTCCCCGCTATCACGTCCTCGCTGTCACGTTTTCGGAGCGAGGAGCGATTGTCGTGGTGGGGGTGGTTTTCCCCCCGCTCCCGCGCACCCCCCAGGGGGTGCTTGGGATTGACTAGGGTGGCTGGGTTGACTGTTACTTCAGCCATTGAGCGTACGTCTGTGCGGCTCCTCGGGATCTGCTGGGCAAGGGTTGATGATGGGGTCTGCTTGCTGTACTGGGTTGGGTGGGGGTGCTGGTCTCCTAGGTTACGTGGGTCAGCTGGCTTCAGATGTGCGGGTTTGCTGGTTCGGGTATCTGTTCTGTCTTACTTGGGGGTATAACTTCGCAGGAGCGACACTTTTTCTGGGGTGTGACGGTGCTGCGGTGATTTCGCCCCTCAAATCAGGGGAAATGGTGACACAACCACCGCAGCATCGTTACTGGTGGGGGGTTTTGTCCTCATCCTCATTCTGGCGGTGGGTTCTGTCAAAAAAACACGACAAAAGCCACCACAGTGGAGAGGATGGTGACAAAACCCACCGCAGGGGAGAGGATGGTGACAAAACCCACCGCAGTGGAGAGGATGGTGACAAAAGCCACCACAGTGGAGAGGATGGCGA
>WQYJ01000055.1 GCA_009781325.1 Propionibacteriaceae bacterium
CTAACAGCTTCCCTGACATCGATGAGGCAATCATGTCCTGCTCAGAGGATGTCAAAGGCGCAAAATAGTTAAAGCTTTCGATCAGGCGCTGATAGATATGGGAGTCCCACTGAAACCACATACCGATCGGCGAGAAGGTTTCCAGTGTCGGCAAGCCCTTCGTGGCAGCGATTCGGCTGAGCAAAGACAGAATTACGATGAGAACCACAGGTGCAGCGACCTTGCAGGCCAGGAATGCACCGATCACACAGCGCCATTTCTCTGAAGCCCATATCCTCCGAAAAACCCAGCCAACACCCGACCAGAATCCGGCTCTATCTTTCTTCATGGTAATCCTGATCGGTATTAACGTCCCAGACGCTGGTCTTATCCGTGGACCCAGATTTCATCGCATCGACGGCCCTGATAGCAGTCATCATGGAGTGATCCATGTTGTTATACCGATGCTGACCATTGCGTCCCAGCAGAAACAGATTCTCAAATCCATCCAGAAACTCACGAACAATATCGAAGTTCTCATAGGAACCGAAGTACGCCGGATAAGTCTTGCGCATCCGAATCAGCGTCGAATCAAGGACATCGGATGATTGCACCAACCCCATGCGACCAAGCTCATCGATGCCAAGGCCAATCAACTCAGAATCGCTGCGATTCCACAGATCATCCCCCTCGTTGGCGAAGTACTCCAGCCCAACCCACGTTGTCGAGGGATCAGCAACCATCGCAGGGCTCCAGTTATTGAAAACCTGGATGCGGCCCATGGTGATTTCTGGCTGTTGTATATAGAGCCAGTTGTCTTCAATAACCTCACTGCCGAACCGCTTCAGCAGCAGACCAACCGTGAAGAAGTCTCGGTACGGCAGATCACCAGCAATCTGGATGACCTGCGCAGGCACCTCAACACCAGTCAGACCGCCCACCAGATCCTTGACAGGCATGGTGGACAGCACATAGTCAGCAGCGACAGTACGGGTCCCGCTCGAATCGCGAACCTCGACGCCAGTCACGCACCCAGGTTGCGTATGAAGAGCAAGGATCTCGTGACCGAGATGCACCTGACCACCCTTAGCCCGAACCATGTCTGCGACGGCCTCCCACATCTGACCAGGCCCGTACTTCGGGTAAAGGAAACGGTCAATCAGACTGACCTCGGTGGCCTCTTGGCGCAGATCAGAATCACGGCGGCGATGAAAGGCACTCCCCCAAAGTGTCTTAACAGCATGAGCCAAGGTTGCGCTGACCGACAAACCCTTGACCCGCTGAGCTCCCCAACTCGGAGCGATATGGCGGCAGGGAACTCCCCAAACTTTTTCGGTGTAGTCCCGAAAGAAGGTCTCATAGAGTTCCCGCCCAAAGCGGTTGATATAGAAATCCTCCAGGGAGGTCTCCGGTCTCGGTCGAATCCGAGCGTGCAGATAAGAGAACCCAATCCGAATCATGCGGAGCAGACCAAGATTGCTGATTGTCTGCCACGACAGGGTGACAGGGTAGTTGTAGAACTTACTGCCGTAGTAGATCCTCGACAGACGTGACCGCACCAGCATCACGTTGTCCTGACCACCCGGGCAGTCCTCGACCGGGAGAACCCTGTTCCACCAGTCCATGATCTCGTCGGAGCGCGAAAAAAACCGATGCCCGCCGATGTCGATCCGGTTGCCTTTGTAGTTCACAGTACGGGAGATCCCTCCGACACAATCGTCAGCCTCAAAGACAACAGGAATGATGTCAGTACGCTCCAACAGCTCCAGGGCAGCGGTCAAACCGGCTGGGCCTGCCCCGATGATCACAGCAGTCTTTGGCATCATTGTCCCTAACGGTAGAGGAAGTACTTCCGTAACAGGAAATTCCAGAAGAAAGTGACCGACGCCGCTGCGATCTTAGCGAGGCGGTAGTCCGCTCCCAGTTCCATGCCAGCCCACAAGATCAGGTTGTTCACGCCAAGACCTGTCACTCCGATCAACGCAAAGGCGCCAAACTCAGCGAAACCGGACTTCAGCGTCCGTTTGTCGAAAACCCACAGACGGCTGAAGAAGAAGGTGACAAGCAGACCTGCACTAAAACTCAGCGAGTTCGCAGCAAGGACGTGGAATCCGCACACCTCACGCAGAAAGATCAGAAGGGAGAAGTCCACCCCGAGAGCCAATCCTGACACCAATCCATAGCGAAGAAGTTGGCGAAGGAAACCCCGGATCTCCCAGGTGCGTACACCCGATGCGGTGGTATCACTAGCGAGCGTATCCACGGCGTGCTCAGCTTCTAAAGAGCTCACGTCACTGTGTTGTTGGTCGGGGAGGGAGGATATCTCGGCTCCTTAGACGATCGTTGCCAGGACCTGGCCCTCTTTGATGATCGCACCTTCGGCAACGATGGGAGTGAAAACACCAGCCCTATCAGCAACGATCGGCATTTCCATCTTCATGGCTTCGAGGATTCCCAAGGACTCACCCAGGGAGACAACCCCGCCTGCAGCGATCAGCCACTTGGAGACGATCCCATTCATCGGAGCCTTGATAGCACCCTGCATTGTGTCAGAGACCACCGGCTTTGCCCCGCCAGTTGGACGGGCTCCGCCTGATCCCAACAGAGCAGCCGGGAAGCCCAGACGTACCCAACGGCCATCGACTTCGAACCATTCACGGATCACATCCTCACGCTTGACACCAGTCGGCAGAGGCTGAGCCAGTTCAGGCAGCCAGGTGCACTCGGTATCGAGCCAGTTGGTGTGGATCAGGAACTCTTCAGGTGTGGTGGCACAGAAGGCAGGCTCGACGAGGATGCGGCGATGGAAGGGGACCAGCGAGGGAATACCCTCAATCGTGGTTTCCTTCATGGCCTGACGACCACGAGAGATCGCCTCCTCGCGGGTACTACCCCAGACGATGATCTTGGCGATCATCGAATCGAACTCCGGCGAGATCGTGCCTGCAGAACCAATTCCAGCGTCGACACGGGTGAAGGGTCCGCCCGGCATATCAAAGCGAGTCATATGACCAGCCTGCGGGAGGAAGCCGCGGCCCGGGTCTTCGGCGTTGATACGGAACTCCAGAGCGTGACCAGACCACGGTACGACATCAGGCAGCTCATCCATGTCGGCGCCTTCAGCGATCTTGAACTGCCAAATAACCAAGTCAACACCAGTGATACGTTCAGTGACCGGGTGCTCGACCTGGATACGAGTGTTCACCTCAAGGAAGGACAACAGCCCGTCAGCACCGAGCATGAACTCCATGGTTCCCACACCACGATAGTTAACAGCCTCACCAATGGCCTTCGACGCAGCCACGAGCTTGTCGAACTGCTCATCGGTCAGGAAGGGAGCCGGAGCCTCTTCGAGAACCTTCTGGTGACGGCGCTGAGTGGAACAGTCACGAGTACCAATGACGACCACACGACCCTTGCCGTCACCAAGCACCTGAGTCTCAACGTGGCGCGGACGATCGATGAATCGCTCAACATAGCACTCCCCGCGCCCGAAAGCTGACACAGCCTCAGACACCGCGGATTCGAAGCGCAGTTCCAGTTCTTCGGGCTTGCGTACGACTTTTAGCCCACGTCCGCCGCCGCCGAAGGCTGCCTTGATGGCGATCGGGTAGCCATGCTGATCGGCGAAGGCTCGTACTTCTTCAATGCTTTCGACCGGACCGGGTGTGCCGGGAACCAGTGGGGCGCCCACCTTCTCAGCGATGGTACGCGCGGCAACCTTATCGCCCAGCAGAGCAATGTTTTCAGGAGTAGGCCCGATCCAGGTTAGACCAGCATCCTCAACCGCTTGAGCAAAATCAGCGCGCTCGGACAAGAATCCGTAGCCCGGATGAATCGCATCTGCACCGGAAAGCCGTGCCGCAGCCAAGATCTTTTCGACATCGAGGTAGGTTTCCAGAGCCGAGCGCCCTTCCAAACAGTACGCCTCGTCTGCGAGGTGTACGTGGAGGGCAGTGGCATCCGTGTCAGAGTAAACAGCCACAGATTCTAAACCATAGGATGAACAAGCTCGGATAATACGGACAGCGATCTCACCGCGGTTGGCGATCAGTACCTTTTTCATAGTGGACTCCTTGAGTGAGGGAAGCACCCTATGCCCCGCTTAGACATCTAGGTCCATCCTTAGTTAATGATAGTTGAGAACCTCACCCCTGGGAACACCAGATATCCCTCTATGAGATGGTCGAGAACTCTTGGGCCGAATTCATCGATTCGGGCTTAGGCCCTTCTAGAAAAGCAACAGGAAAAACCAATTATCTTGCTCTTTCGTTCAAGACTTGGGTAGGATTACCAAGGTATCCATACGGGGAGGTATGGGACAGGGCTGTGTCGTCCGTGTCAGCCAATGTGGACTGCGTGATGACAACGTGAATTAGCTCAACCATATGGGGAGGTATGTGAGGGTGGGGCATTTATTGCTTCTGTAAAGATCACGGGGGAGTGATCGACGAGGTATCTATTCGTTTTGCGCACATAAATAGGCGAAAGGCCGGGGTGCAAATCTCTATCCATACATCAACTCAACGTACCTGAAAGGCGCGCAAAATAGCTTTGCGGGCCTTGTGGGGGTGTGCTGTCGTGGAGGACAGGTTACTATGTTTTCAAAATGGGCTGGGAAGTCAAACCAATCTAGTCAGAGCGGCCTACGTGTCGCTAAAGAGTCTTTACAATCTTCGGGTAACACCGGACCCTTGTTCAGGGCAACATCGATTTTCGTTGCCGCAACAATGGCCATTGCGATGGTCTCCGGAATGGTGACTGCCGTCATCCCTGTTCCGGAAGCACAGGCGGCACCGGGGACCCCAGGTGTTCCGCAGGAACCCACCCCAGTCTTTACTGAGACCTTCGGGACTGCGAGTACGGTCAATACCCCAATCCCGCTTACTCAGTATCGGGTCGGTGGTTCACCCGCATACACGGCTGACAGCGAGTGGCTGCCGCCCTTGTCAGGCAGGGATGCCTCCGAGATGAAGGGAACCTGTAACGGGTGGGTTCTTCATACCAATTCCCCGCTTCCCCCCACCAATGATGACTACGGCTGCTACCGCTCGGGCCACTTCATGTGGGACCAGCTTCAGTGGATGGCCAGAGAAATCGGTCTCGCCCAAGGGATGACCGCTAGTCAGGCTGCTACTAACAACATCCTGTCAGCGTCGACAAACCGCGCGAGTCTGGTCAATGGTGCCGGCTACATGCTGAAGAGCACCCGTCCTCTGGCAACTGTCCAGGGTGGGCGTTTCTACGGTGTTTCCGCGTGGTTCGCAGCAGTGAACTGCGAATACATGCAACCCGGGCGCAACCCCGCCTTCCATGACCCGAAGATCCAGTTTGAGCTTTTTGCCGGTTCCCAGACCTACAAACTGTCGTCTGACCTGAACCCCTGTACTGCTGCTAACAAGACCGTGAGTTCCGATGGCAAAGTTGTCGTCTCTCACCTCCAGTCACAAGCTATTTTCTTGGGTACCGGTACCTATGACCTGGGAATGAGCCTCTATAACTACACAGCCCATGGCAGCGGTAATGACGCAGCTTTCGACACCCCGGAGATCGTCGACATGACGCCGCAGCTCGATCAGCAGTTCATCGCCCCGTCGATTCCTCTGGGCTCCAACAGCAACTGGACCTTCACAGTGACCAACACCACTGAGAAGAGCGCCAAGAACGGATGGAACTTCTCGGTTCCGGTTCCCGCTGGAATCACACTGGCTGGAGCAGCGACCACAACCTGTAGTGCTGGCAACATCACCACAACAGGCAACAAGGTCACAGCCTCCGGCAACCTGACATCCGGTCAGACCTCGTGTACCTTCACTGTTCCTGTGACTGTGGCAGCCGACGGAAGCTATCCTTCCCCGGCAAGCGCTTTCACTGTGTGGGGTCTCAACAAGCCTGGCGATGCAAACCTGTCAACCTCCCGGATCACCCTGACCGCATCTGTCGCGCCCTCCACAGTGGCAACTGCGGGTACGTCCGTCACCTACACCTTTGGTGTCACCAATAACTCTGGTGTTGCAGTCTCAGGTCTGACCGTGACTGCTGCTGGTAACTACACCGGTACGACCGCTCCTGGCTTCTCCGGTACGGGCAACCTGGGTGCGATCACCTGCGCAGCGACGACAGTGGCCGCAGGAGCAACAACAAACTGTACGGCCACCTACGCGCTCACACAGGCAGATATTGATGCAGGAGTGGTGAATCTGACGGCTCGGGCCTCCGCGACAGCCGCAGGTGCCTCGACTCCAACTCAGTCCAATCCTGCGTCCGCCGCAGTGGCATCAACAGGTCGTCCCGAATTGACGATGACAGCTACTAGCCCCGGAACAATGACTGCTCCAGGTGAGTCCAAGACCTTCACCTTCAATGTCACCAACTCCGGAAACACCACCATCACCGGTCTCAATATCAACCGGGTGAACTTCACTGGAAACAGCACTCCTCCGACGTTCACCTGCGTAGCCACGACGCTGGCACCTGGTGCATCAACAACCTGCTCAGGTTCCTACACCGTCAATGCGGCTGACCTGGCTCAAGGTGAGGTATCAATCACAGCAGAAGCTCGAGGAACCTCCGGCACCAACGCAGTGACCAGCAACCGGGTGACCACCAAGATCACCTACGTCACCGATGGACCGGATCCCTCCAAGTCCAAGCTCGAAGTTGACCGTACGACCCAAGAAGTGGGTCTGCCGGTTGTCGCAACAGCCACCATCGTTGATGTGAACAACGTTCCGCTGTCCGGGATTACCGTAGACCTGACCCTCAACAGGTCAGCCACCTTCGGTGCCGCCGGCGCTGCGCGCGTACCTGCAGATAACTGCCTGACTGGAGCCGATGGTAAGTGCTCGGTAACCTTCACCGACACCGTAGCCGAGGCAGTCCAGATCCGAGCCTTTGTCGAGACCAACTCTGGTCCTGCAGAGATCAGCAACTCCCCGCTCACAGTGACCTTCACCGCTGGTGCTATCGATTTTGATAAGTCTGATTTCAAGATCGATCCTGTGGTCAGTGCCACCGATACTGCGAGGACAAACTGGCGAATCGCCAATGGGACCAGCGCCTATCAGGGCATCCTGGAAGCTAGGGACAGGTACGACAACCCGATTCCGAATCTGGTTGTGAACACAATTCACTTCACTTCTTCAGATACCAATGTGAACATCTCGGCGGTAGTGAATCAGGGCAATGGAAACTACACGGTTAACTACACCTCCCGTACGGTGAATCACAGTGCAACGGCAGCAGTCGCTGTTGGTACGACCAAAGTCCAGTCGAATCAGTTCAACGTCTACGATCTGCCGATTCCGTTTACCGTGGGCGGCCCGGTCATCGAGTGCGCTCCTGGAGTTGACGACTGCACGAATATCTCGGCGAACCCGAACAGGCTCCCTGTGGGCGAGCAGTCAACGATTACTGCACACGTCACCGATTACAACGGCTTCCCCACTCCTGGTGTCGTCGTGACATTCTGGCTGACCCCGGGCTCAGACGGCGTACTGTCAGCAACGACAGCTACGACCAATGCGTCCGGCAACGCCGTTGTATATCTGGATGACGAAACAGCAGAAATCGTCCGTGTTTCTGGGTCCTTTGTTGATGACGCCGGCGACACTCTGACGATCCCACCGTCTCCGATTCCCGTGGAATTCACCGTTGGCCCCTTCGACTGGGATAGGTCCCAGTTCGACGTCTCCCCAGTTGTCAGTGCCACCGATCCTGCCAAGACCGGCTGGATCAGGGTAGCTGCATTAGAGTCTGACGGACGCTACTACACCGGAACTCTGACAGCAATGGATGCCTATGGGAACCGTTTGACGAACCTGAGCGTCTCAGACATCGTCTTCAGCGCCTCTAGCGCTGCTGTCATGAAGTCCGCAACCGTGACCGCAGTTGGTGACGGCACCTACACGATCCACTACTGGTCGAAGGTCGCTGATTCGGCGCCGAAGGCGTCGGTGGCTTATCAAGCACGCGCAGTAGCGAACTCCACACTTGGTGAACTGCTGCCGATTCCGTTCAGGGAAGGCCCCCCGGTTCCCGAACCCCCGCCCTGCGAGGATCCCACCAGATCAGGTACGAACCTGTCCGCTTCCCCGCTATCCCTTCAGGTGACGGAAACATCGAACGCAGTGGCCTTGATCACAGATGAGTTCTGCAATCCTGTCCCAGGCGTCACGGTAACCTTCTCGGTTTCCCCGAGTTCCCCAGCAGTTCTGAATGTGGTCAACGCCGTCACCGATGCAGACGGTAAGGCGTACGCAACAGTGACAGATACCAAGGCTGAGACAGTCGCACTGTCGGCCAAGATCATGTGGGGTACGCCGGAGGCTCTGACAGATATCAACAACTCCCCGTTGAATATCGTCTTCCGCGTCGGTGGATTCTCCTTCGAGAAGTCGACCTTCGTGGTGACTCCAGTTGTGACCGCTGATCGCGCTTCATGGATTACGGTTGCTGCGACCGAGGCTGTGGCTTTGGCTACACCAGGGTTCGCCTACACCGGTCTGTTGACAGCGATGGATGATAACGAGAACAGGCTCGATGGTCTGACTTTGACAGACATCAAGTTCCTCGTTGCTGACTCCCATGTCAATGTCACCGCGATTCAGGCTATCGGTAATGGTACTGGTGAATATCGGGTCCACTACTGGTCTCGTTGGGCCATCGGAATGACCTCGACAACCACAGCGACCTATCAGGACACCCAGGTCGGAACGGCGAAGCCGATTCCGTTCAAAGCCGGTGCCCCCGATCCCGATCCTGACTGCGACGATCCAGCTCGTCCGGGTACGAACCTGTCCGCCACTCCGCTCGAACTGAGGGTGACGGAAATCTCGACAGCGACCGCGTTCATCACTGACGCTTTGTGTAACCCAGTTCCGGATGTCCCTGTGACCTTCGGAGTTGATCCCGCAACAGCGACACTCAATGTGACCCAAGGAATCACCGATGAGGATGGCAATGCCTTCGCAACGGTGACGAGCACCGTTCCAGGAACAGTGAAGGTATCTGCTGCCATCATGTACGGCACCCCTGCCGTACTGACACAGATCCACAACTCTCCGGTGTCGATCCTCTTCCGCACTGGTGATCTCGATCCCTCCAAGTCGAGCTTCGAGGTCTTCATCACTGACCCGGCTGCAACCGAAGTGGTTGCTGACGGAGTCGAGTCTTGGACTGGTCGTCTGATTGCCAAGGATTCACAGGAGAATCTCCTGTCAGGTCTGGATACCTCTCGGATGAACTTCACAGGGACCCCTGCGGGTGTGACGATCTCTGCGGTTGCTGACAAGGGCAACGGTAACTACGAGGTGACCTACACCTCCACCGTCGCCCGCCAGTACACTGTTGCGCTCACCTACTCCAGCGCAAAGATCGGTACGGACAAGACCATCGAGTTCGTTGCTGGTGCCGTGGATGCCACCAAGTCCAAGGTCACGGTGGAACCGAGCGAGCAGGTCGTTGGTCAGCCTGTCACGATCACCGTGAAGGTACGAGACTACTACGACAACCCCATCAAGAACCTTTCGGCCAGTGACTTTGTCATCACGGGTAAGGCCGCTGGTGTTCCGGATCTGACGATCTGGGGATTCGTAGAAGAAGCTGCTGGTGACTACACATATCAAGCCACCTCCAAGTTGGTTGGCGACTTCACCGTACGCGCAACTGTCAAGGGCGTTCTGCTCAATGATGCACCGCACGTAGTGTTTGTTCATGGTGATGTCTGCGTCAACAACTGTGAGCCTGTTGATCCGACTCACATCACTCGTTTCGAGATGGTGGACAATGACCAGGTCGCCGACGGTGTCGCCAAGGACTCTGCTAAAGCATGGGCCTATGACACCTACGGCAATGTCGTACCAGGTGCACGGGTGGTCGTAGAAGATGAGTCCACTGGCGTTCTTGCCGGATTCCTCAAGCCGCCGACCCAGGAGACACTGACAGGTGCCGATGGAACGGCGATGGTTTACTGGACCTCAACCAAGGCTGGTACCTTCACCGCACGCGGTTCGATGAACGGGCTGCGTCCCCCGGCTACCAACGTACTGAATCAGATTCGTTTCGGTACGGGCCTGGCAGATCCAGCCAAGTCTGAAATGGTGATTACACCGGCATCTCCGATCGTGGTGGGTAACTACTACACCGTGACGGTGACAATCCGCGACACCAACATGAACCCGGTCAACAACCAGGCTGTTGCCTTCTCGCTGAACCCGACCACACCGGCTGAGTTGAGTGCGAACTTCTGCAACACAGATGCTTCCGGTGTCTGTTCGGTCACGGTGACCTCCAAGCTGATCACAACAGTGGCAGTACGGGCAACGGTTCCCAAGAATGGTGTGCCGACTGATCTGGGCGGCAATGGCGATCCTGCCAAGGCTAGCCCGCAGTCAGTCACCTTCATCGCAGGCCCGGTCTGCGTGGAGAACTGCACACCAGTGGATCCCACCCACATCACCCGCGTTGAGGTCGTCATTGACGGCGTCACCGCCAATGGAATCGCCTCCGATGTGGCTCAGGTCTTCGCATATGACCGCTACGGTAACCCAGTTGCGAATGCACCTGTGAACTCAACCACGACAGCATCAGCACTGACCATCGTGACGCCGTTTGTTCCGACAGCAGCCAATGGTGAAACATCCATTGAGTATCGCTCGACGACATCGGGTGCCTATGTGGCGAAGGTCACCATCGCTGGGTTGATCCCAGTCAAGGCGATCTCCTTCGACGGAACGGAAACCAAGGATGGATCGATCACATTGAACTTCGGGTTCGGTGCTGCTGATCCTGCTCATTCCTTCCTGACCATTGATCCGACAACACCTCAGGTGGTGGGTTCCGACTTCGTCGTGACCGCGCACCTGAATGATGTCAATGACAATCCTGTTGATGGTGCGAGAATCACCTTCCCAGCAGTGACATGGTTGGAGTTCTCCGAGACCTACTGTGATTCAAACGCCCAGGGTCTGTGCTCGGTGACAGTGACCTCGAAGGTTGCTGGAACCTACACGATCTCCGGTCGCTTGGGCTCAGTGCCTGTCTCCAATACCGTTCAGGCTGTGTTCCGTCATGGTCCTGTGTGTGTGGTCGACTGTGACCCGGTCTTCCCCGGCAATCTCACTGTCGTCAAGGTGACAACCGACGGACGCATGGCTGATGGTATTCAGCGCAACAACGCAACGGTATGAGCCTATGACTATTGGGGCAAC
>WQYJ01000056.1 GCA_009781325.1 Propionibacteriaceae bacterium
TCCATCGAAGGAGGTGACCTCATGAGCGAAGCAGTATCCATGGCCGAGATGGTGACCATCACCATCGACGGAACCCAGGTCACGATACCGAAGGGCACGATGGCACTTCGCGCTGCTGAGGCAGCAGGAATTGCCATTCCGCGTTTCTGTGACCACCCTCTGCTGGATCCCGCTGGGTCCTGCCGTCAATGCATGGTCGATATCGTTGACGCCGGCAATGGCCGAGGCTTCCCCAAGCCGCAGCCATCCTGTGCCACCGAAGCCATGAACGGCATGATCCTCGCGACCCAGAACACCTCCGAAGCTGCGGCAAAAGCCCAAGCCGATGTTCTGGAGCTCCTGCTGATCAATCACCCGCTGGATTGCCCCATCTGCGATAAGGGCGGAGAGTGCCCCCTGCAGAACCAAGCACTGGCACAGGGACGATCCGAGACACGGTACGACGGGGTCAAGAGGAGCTATCCGAAGCCGATTGCGCTGTCCGAGTTGATCCTCCTCGACCGGGAACGCTGCGTACTGTGTGCACGCTGTACCCGTTTCTCCGACCAGATTGCTGGAGACCCGATGATCAGCCTGGTCGAACGTGGAATCAAGCAGCAGGTCGGCATCTATCCTGAGCAGCCCTTCGATTCCTATTTCTCGGGCAACGTCGTTCAGATCTGCCCAGTCGGTGCGCTGACTTCGTCTGACTACCGCTTCTCAGCCCGGCCCTTCGACCTGGTTTCCACCGTGACAACCTGCGAGAACTGCGCGGCTGGGTGCCAGTTGCGAGTCGATGCACGCCGATTTGAGGTACGCCGCAGGTACGCAGGAGAAAACCCAGAAATCAACGAGGAATGGTCATGTGACCGAGGTCGATTCGGATTCGTCTCCGCACGCGGAGAGGACCGCATCACCAAACCCATGATCCGCCTCAACGGCGAATGGGTGAAAGTGTCCTGGCCGGAAGCACTCGATGCTGCTGTGGCAGGATTGAAGGCCGCCGAGGCTTCGACGGGTGTTCTGCTTTCGGGTCGTCTCACCCTAGAAACCTCGTACGCCTACTCAAAGTTCGCACGCACCGTACTTCAGACAAACTCCATTGACTTCAGGACCCGAGCCTCAAGCACAGAGGAAGCCCAGTTCCTGGCAGCCATGGTCGCATCAGCATCAACAACGGTGACCTATGAAGACCTCGAAAGAGCCAAGAAGGTCATCCTGGTCTACTTAGAACCCGAGGACGAGTCACCTGCTGTCTTCCTGAGGCTGCGCAAAGCCACGCGGAAGAAGGGCCTCACAGTTGACGTGGTTTCGACTTTCCTCACCCGGGGTTCAGCCAAGCTCAATGCCAACCTGATTCCGACACGGCCCTATGATGCCCCCCAGGCCATTGCCAATCTTCAAGCCGATGAGGACACAATCATCCTGGTCGGTGAGCGCCTCGCCCAGATTCCGGGCGGGTTCACCGCTTTGGCAGCAAAGGTGAATAGCTCTGGAGCCAAGATGGCGTGGATTCCGCGCCGGGCCGGTGAAGTGGGTGCGGTCGAAACGGGTTGTTTGCCGGGTCTGCTCCCCAATGCTCATCCCGCCAAGGATGCCGATGCAGCCGCAAGAATCAATGAAGCCTGGGGTTGTGAGCTCCCAACAACGCCAGGGCTGGAGTTCCCAGCCCAGATTGAGGCGGCAGCCCAGGGCAAGCTCAAGGCTCTGGTTGTCTCCGGTATCGAAGCTGATGACTTCCCTGACCCCGATGCAGTACGCAGCGCTCTGAGAACTGCCTTCGTGGTCAGTCTCGAGTCGAGGATGTCTGAAGCAGCCAATCTTGCCAACGTCATCCTTCCTGTGGATCTGCTGGAGGAAACAGAAGGGAGCTTCCTGAACTGGGAGCATCGTCTGTGCCCGGTCAATCAGGTCATCGGTTCCAACCGTTCAGCGATGGATGAAATACGAGTTCTCGCTGCCTTGGCTCAAGCCATGGGCCAGCCGCTGGGCTTCCGTACTCCAGAAGGAGCCTGGGAGTCCTTCGCACAGCTTCCCGATTGGGATGGCCAGCCATCCGCGATGACACCGGTGACTCCAAGCACCGATGACGCCAAGGGTGTGGTGGTCTCAACCTGGCGCGAGTTGATCGATGACTCACGCTGCCTGGACGGTGCAGAACCGCTGCATTCCACATCTCGGTCCATCGTTGCTCGAATTTCACCTGCAACCCTGCGTACTGAAGGCTTGGCAACCTCCACCTTCGTACGTCTCACTGGTCCCAAGGGATCCGCGACTTTCCCGCTGCAGGTGGACCCAACCATGGTCGAGGGGGTTATCTGGGCTCCTGCGAGATCCCGGAATAAGGCGCTCAGCGCAATCGGAGTCGGTGTTGGCGTGGAGGTCACTCTCGCTGCGGCACCTGACCCCAAGAAAGAAGGTGAAGAATGAGTCCGGATACTTCTCTGGTCTTCGGCACTGACCCCTGGTGGATCATCCTGATCAAGATCCTGGGTCTGGTTGTCTTCTTACTGACATTTACGATTTTCAATGTCTGGTTCGAGCGCCGGGTTGTTGCCAAGATGCAGCACCGCAAAGGCCCCATCATGAATGGTCCTTTCGGGTTGGCTCAGGCTCTCGCCGATGGTACGAAAGCACTTCTCAAGGAGGATTTCCGCCCCACAGGAGCTGACAAGGTGATCTTCACCTTGGCACCGATCCTCACAGGCAGCGCTGCCTTCACCGCCTGGTCGGTCATGCCGATGGGCGGGGAAGTCACCATGTTCGGTGTCAAGACACAACTCCAGCTCACAGACCTGCCCATGGGTGTTCTGTTTATGCTCTCGGTGGCTGCGGTCGGCATCTACGGTGTTGTGTTGGCTGGGTGGGCATCCACCTCGGAGTACTCCCTGATCGGCTCGATCCGTTCAACAGCCCAGATGATCTCGTACGAAATCGCCATGGGCCTGTCACTGGTGGCAGTATTCATGTACGCCGGGTCCATGTCGACCGCCGACATCGTCGCGGCTCAAGGGGAAACCTGGGGAGTTTTCACCTCGTTGCAGTTCCCGAGTTGGTACGGCATCCTGCTCTTGCCGAGCTTTGTGATCTACGTGATCTCTATGGTCGCTGAAACCAACAGGGCACCCTTCGACCTCGTCGAATGCGAACAGGAAATCGTGTCCGGGTATCTCACCGACTACTCCGGTTTCCGGTACGCGGTGTACTTCCTGGCTGAGTACATCAACATGGCGACAGTCTCTGGGGTGGCAACGACACTGTTCTTGGGTGGTTATCGAGCACCATGGCCGATCACTCCATGGCTGACCGAACATGCGGGATGGTCATGGATCGATGATGGCTGGATGGGGCCGGTGTGGTTTATCGGGAAGGTGCTGTGCTTCATCTTCCTCTTCATCTGGCTGCGAGGCGCCCTGCCGCGTCTTCGCTACGACCAATTCATGCAGTTCGGCTGGAAGGTGCTGATTCCGATCAACCTAGTGTGGATCGTCGCTGTGGCAACAGCCCGCATCGGCGCATCGGAAGGATGGTTCTCTCAGACCGTACTGTTGGGTTCCGCAGGGGTTGTTATCGTACTTCTGCTGGTGCTGCTGTTGATTCCCAGTAAGGCTGGGGCAGTCAGATCGGAGGTCAGTCGCGTACCCGCGGTAGAAGAAGGGGTATTCGACCCCTTCGCTGGCGGTTACCCCGTACCTCCGATGTCGGGTCAGATCCTTCCAGATTCTGATGAAGTCCTCGTCTCCAGTGAGGGCGACATCATCGAGCAAGATCAGGAGGACTGATATGGGCCTATTTGATCCGTGGAAGGGATTCATCATCACCTTCCAAACGATGTTCCGTAAGACCTTCACCCAGGGTTACCCCGAGAAGCGCAAAGAGAAAGTCACCGAGGCTCGGTTCCATGGCCGTCACCAACTCAACCGCTGGCCCGATGGCTTGGAAAAGTGTGTGGGCTGCGAACTCTGTGCATGGGCCTGCCCTGCTGACGCTATCTATGTTGAAGCCGGAGAGAATACCGACGAAGAGCGCTACTCACCCTCTGAGAGGTACGGCAAGGTCTACCAAATCAACTACCTGCGATGCATCTTCTGCGGAATGTGTATCGAAGCCTGCCCAACCCGGGCGCTGACCATGACCAATGAGTTCAAACTCGCTGACCGGTCACGGGCGAAACTGATCTACACCAAGGAGGAGCTCTTGGCACCGCTATTGGAAGGGATGCAAGCCCCTCCCCATCCGCTGCGTTTGGCAGAAGATGAGCGTGAATATTTCCTGGGTCTTCCAGATTCAGGAGATGACAACCGCGTACCAACTCCTTGGCTGGTCTCCTCAATTCGAGTGAAGGGGGATCAAGCATGAATCTGATACCCATGATCACAGGTACCGACGTAGCCTTTTGGATCTGCGCCGTACTTGCGATCCTCGGTGGAGTCGGGCTGGTGAGTTTCAAAAAACCGGTCTACTCTGCTCTATGTTTGGCCCTCGTGATGCTCTCTCTGGCTGTGATCTACGCCAGTCTGGGCGCACCCTTCCTGTTTGCCGTACAGATCATCGTCTATATGGGCGCAGTCCTGATGCTGTTCTTGTTCGTCATCATGCTGGTTGGTGTCGAAGCGCGAGACTCTCTGGCAGAAACCCTGAAAGGCCATCGTGTCGCTGTGGGGTTGGCTGCTGTGGGAGTTCTCGGGTTGCTGACCCTAGCTATCATGCAAGGAATCGTCGGCTCACCGATCGGCAGTGATGGTGTGAACAACGCTGCCGGAGGGAATGTCCAAGGGTTAGCAGGTCTGATTTTCTCCCGCTATGTGATCGCCTTCGAATCCACAGCGCTGCTGCTCATCACTGCAGCAGTGGCAGCGATGGTGCTGGCGCATCCTGAGCGGCTGACGAAGAAGCCTTCCCAACCGGAACGCGCTGCCCAGCGTTTGGCAGACTTTGTTGAGTCTGGCAAGCATCCTGGACCACAGCCTAACTCCGGTGTTTTCGCCCGTCATAACTCCATTGCAACACCGGCCCTTCTTCCCGATGGGTCTGTTGCCCCTGGGTCGGTTTCCGGTGTTATTGCTGACCGAGTCACGATTGCCTCACCAGAGGAGCTGTGGGCCCCTCATGATGAGATGCTGGCTTCGATTGAAGAGAATTCTTCGGAGTCCTTCGAGTTCGAATCTCAGGAAATGATCGGTACCTCCACAGCAATGGAAGAACTGGTCGAGTTCATTGAAATCCAAGACGACGAGGTACCTGGCACCGATGAGGATGCCGCGGATACCGACGAAGAAGAAGAGGAGGACGCCTGATGACTAGTATGTACGCCATCCTCGCAGTCATCCTGTTCACGATAGGGCTGATCGGGTTCCTGATTCGCCGTAACGCCCTAGTTATCTTTATGTGTGTGGAGTTGATGCTGAACGCAGCTAATCTCCTCTTTGTGGCCTTCAGCTCCCATTACGGGATACTCGACGGGCAGATGGCAGCCTTCTTCGTGATGGTCGTCGCTGCTGCCGAGGTTGTGATTGGTCTGTCGATCATTGTGATGATCTCCCGTGCCCGCCGCTCGACCTCGGTCGACGATGAGATTCTTTTGAAGGGCTGAGGCATGTTAGAGGTTTACACATCAATTGCAAACACCGGGCTATTTCCATACGCCTGGCTGATGGTGGTCATCCCTGCTGCTGTAGCAGGATTACTCCTGATCTGCGGGAAGGTCACCAACTCCTTCGGTCACTTCATCGCCACCTTGGCACCCATCGCTTCCTTCACCTTCGCGGTGATCTACTTCGTGGAGCTTCTGGGATACCCCGAGATGGAAAGAGCAGTGAACCTGGATTTCTACACCTGGATTGCTGCAGGTTCTTGGCAGATCGACATCGGAATGCTGATCGATCCGCTGTCGATCCTCTTCGTACTGCTGATCACCGGAGTGGGTTCCATCATCCACATCTACTCGATTGGCTACATGGCCCATGATCCGAACAGGCGGCGCTTCTTCGCGTACCTGAATCTGTTCATCGCGGCGATGCTTATCCTGGTTCTGGCTAACAACTACCTGGTTCTGTTTATCGGTTGGGAGGGTGTCGGCTTGGCTTCGTACCTGCTGATCTCCTTCTGGCAGGAACGCCCCAGTGCCGCTGCGGCTGGCAAGAAGGCGTTTGTGATGAACAGGGTCGGCGACCTGGGCCTGCTGATGGCAGCCTTCACGATGCTGGCGATGTTCTCGTCAACCAGCTTTGCCGACGTCCATGCGGGTGCACCGTCACTGAGTGTGGGATGGGCTACCTTCATTGGGTTCATGCTTCTGCTGGCTGCCTGCGGCAAGTCAGCCCAAGTTCCGCTGCAAGCCTGGCTGCTCGATGCTATGGAAGGTCCGACTCCAGTGTCGGCCCTGATCCACGCGGCGACGATGGTTACGGCTGGCGTCTACTTGGTCGTACGGGCAGGGGTTATCTTCGAGCAAGCCCCGGCAGCCCAGTTAGCGGTGGCGATTGTCGGTACGGTCACCCTGCTTGTTGGAGCGTGGATCGGTTGTTCGAAGGACGACATCAAGAAGGTTCTCGCTGGTTCCACGATGTCGCAGATCGGCTACATGATGCTGGCTGCGGGTATCGGTCCGGCTGGGTACGCCTTCGCTATCTTCCACCTGCTCACCCACGGCTTCTTCAAAGCCAATATGTTCCTGGGTGCAGGTTCGGTGATGCATGGGATGAACGACGACGTGAACATGCGTCACTATGGGGCTCTGCGCAAGCTGATGCCGATCACCTTCATCACCTTCGGCATTGGCTATCTGGCGATTATCGGATTCCCCTTCTTCGCAGGGTTCTACTCCAAGGATCACATCATCGAAGCTGCCTTCCATGCGCAGCCCGCTCTCGGCGTACTCGCGCTGATTGGGGCTGGAGTGACGGCCTTCTATATGACGCGCTTGATGATCATGACCTTCACCAGTTCCTCGCGTTGGCGCAAGGAAGTTCACCCGCACGAATCACCAGCAGTGATGTGGATTCCACTGGTTCTGCTGGCCATCGGTTCACTTATCGGCGGTATGGTCCTCAATGGTTGGATCGGCTCCTGGCTGTCATCGATTGGTGCCGAGACACCTGAGCACATGACCTGGTTGCCGGAGATTACCGTCATTGGAGGTATTACCTTTGCGGTGGTGGTCCTCGGAGCTGTTCTCGCTTGGCTCGTCTTCGGGAGGAAGCCAGTTCCGGATGAAGCACCTGAGAAGGTGTCGATCTTCACCACCATCGGCCGTAATGATCTCTTCGGTGACGCAGTGAACGATTACCTGGTTGTTAAGCCAGCATCGCTGCTGAGCCGAGGGGTTGCTCTCACTGATGAGAAGGGCATTGATCCGGCTACCGAAGGCACAGGCTGGCTTGTCCAAGCCATCGGTGACAAGGTGCGTCTGATCCAGAATGGGTACGTCCGTACCTATGGTCTAACACTAGCGATCGGGGTCGTACTTATCGGCCTGGCGTTAGTCTTAAGTCGGTTGGTCTGAGGGGAGTTGTGATGGCATTTCCATTTCTCACTGTTCTAGGGTTAATTCCCCTCGTTTTCGCGGTCATCGTGGCGCTGTCAAAGCCGCGGGCCGGGCGCTCGATCGGTTTTGTGGGTTCACTGCTCACCGCTGGCTACGCGTTCGCCCTAATTGCCTACTTCAAGATGGGTGTCCTGTCTTTCGGAGAGAGCGTACCGTGGCTTCCCAGCCTTGGATCCTCGTTCTCACTGGACTTGGATGGGATGGGCCTGGTTATGGTCGCAATCACGGTCTTCCTTGTGCCGGCAGTCCTGTTGGCTGAGTGGAAGACCGGTGTAGGTGCCGTAGGGCGGTTCTCATCGAAGACCTTTGTAGCACTGGTGCTTCTGGTGCAATCCTTCTCGCTGTTCACCTTCATGAGCTTCGATCTCTTAGTGTTCTATGTATTCTTCGAAGCTACCCTGATCCCGATGTACTTCCTCATCGGCGGTTGGGGCGGGCAACGGCGCGGCAAGGCTGCTGCTAAGTTCCTGATCTTCGGTTTGGCCGGTGGGCTGATCATGCTTGTTGGTGTGATCGGTACGTGGGTTCTCACCGCTGCCACCTCGGCACCATCGTTGGGGTTCCTCGATCTGGCTGCCCAGGACTTCGGTGCATCCCCAACAACGAAACTGATTTTCATCTGCTTCTTCGTGGCTTTTGCTCTGAAGGCGCCGATGGTTCCCGGTCACATCTGGCTGCCGGATGCTGCTTCGGAGTCCACTCCAGGCGGAGCTGCACTCATGGTCGGCATCCTCGACAAGCTGGGTACCTTCGGGATGATCCGTGTCTGCATCGGCATCTTCCCCGGTGAATCAGCGTGGGCGACTCCAGTGATCCTGATCCTGGCTGTGATTTCGATTCTGTACGGCGCATTCGCCGCCATCGGTTCTAAGAACCTGATGCGGCTCATCGCGTACACCTCGATCTCCCACTTCGGATTCATGGTCATGGGTATCTTCGCACTCACCAGCCAGTCATTGTCCGGGTCGATCTTCTACATGGTCAACCATGCTCTGGCTACCGGGGCTCTGTACTTGGTTATCGGGTTCCTGATCACCAAACGAGGCTCGGCCTTCGTCGATGATTTCGGAGGGGTGGTCAAGATAGCGCCCATAGCTGCCGGGTTCACCCTTGTGGCGGGCCTGGCATCGGTTGCATTGCCGGGTACGGCTCCGTTCGTATCGGAGTTCATGGCCATCGCAGGGACATGGACACGATACCCATGGATTGCTGGAATAGCGGTCCTGGGGACAGTCCTGGCTGCGGTCTACATCCTGTGGACTTATCAGAGGATCATGACCGGTCCAGTCACTGAAGCTACCCAGACCCACATCACCTCCGATCTATCCTGGAGGGAACGTTTGGCGCTGATTCCCCTTGTCATTGCGATCTTGGTTTTGGGCTTCTGGCCTCAACCAGTCCTTGACGAGGTTGCCCCGACAACCGCGTACTATATGAGCGCTGCCTCGGCAACCGATCCGGGCGCTGAAATTGAGGAGGGACGATGACACCAGATTTCATTACCCCAGTTCTGGATTATCTCCTACTGGCACCCTTCCTGATCGTACTCGGGGCTGCCTGTGTCGGTATCCTCGTGGAGGCTTTCGTACCGCGAGGTGGCCGCTTCTACACCCAGGTCGTTGTTAGTGTTCTCGGTCTTGTTTCTGCGCTCGGAGTGATTCTCTGGCGCTGGGGCAGTGATGGCCAAGGCTTGATCGATCCGTGGAAGGACAACATCGTCACCGGAACCCTGATCATCGATGGGCCGGCCCAGGTCTTTTGGACCATCATCTTTGGATTCGGGCTCATCGCTGTGATCAGTTTCGCTGAACGCCGTGTGCATGCCGGTGCGACTGCTTTCACACCGACCGCTGCGGCTATCCCTGGTTCCAAGGCGGAGTCTGAGGCGGCACAAGCTGGATTGATCCATTCGGAAATCTTCCCGCTGGCGTTGTTCTCCATGGCTGGCATGGCCATGCTCGTATCCGCTAATGACCTGTTGATGCTATTCCTGGGTCTGGAGATCCTGTCACTACCGCTCTATGTGATGGTGGGTATGTCCAGGCATCGCCGTCTGGTTTCCCAGGAAGCTGCTCTGAAGTACTTCCTTCTGGGTGCAGCAGCCTCGGCAATCTTCCTCTTCGGTGTTGCCTTCCTCTTCGGATACTCCGGTTCCTTCGCCTATGACCGTCTCGTTGAGACAATCACCTTCACATCCGGTGGCGAGGGATTGCTGCTGGGAGGCATAGGACTCATTGGGGTCGGACTTCTCTTTAAGATCGGTGCTGTACCCTTCCATTCCTGGGTTCCCGATGTCTATCAGGGAGCACCCACTCCTGTCACAGCGTTTATGAGCATCTGTACGAAGGCAGCAGCCGTCGGCGGATTCCTGCGTCTCTTC
This sequence comes from Propionibacteriaceae bacterium, assembly GCA_009781325.1. Classification (GTDB taxonomy): domain Bacteria; phylum Actinomycetota; class Actinomycetes; order Propionibacteriales; family Propionibacteriaceae; genus WQYJ01. The sequence continues at coordinate 9,906 of WQYJ01000056.1, forward strand.
TACGTGGCCTTGGGTGGGTTCAGGTGGACCTGGCAGCCCATCTTTGCTGGGGTGGCGATCCTCACCATCTTTGTCGGGGCGATCATCGCCATCAACCAGAAGGACATCAAGCGAGTGTTGGCGTACTCCGCCATCACCCATGCGGGCTTCATCCTCGTACCTCTCGTCGGAGCCTCGACCATGGACACTGGTCTGATCGACGGTCAGGCCGGTTCGGTAGCATCGATCATGTTCTACCTTGTCGCTTACGGTTTTGCTGCGATCGGTGCCTTTTCTATCGTCTCGCTGGTCCGCAAGCAGGGCCATGAGATCACTGATCTGAGTGCCTGGGCAGGGGTGGGCAAACGCAACCCATTTGTCTCAGTCTTGTTCGTGATCTTCCTGCTGAGCATGGCAGGGATCCCGCTGACCGCAGGGTTCGTCGGCAAGTTCGCAGCCTTCGCAGCAGCATGGCAGGGCGGATTTGCATGGCTCGCGCTTGCAGCGATTCTTGGAGCCATTATCGCGGTCTATATCTACATCCGAGTCATCCAAGTCATGTTCTTCACAGAGCCGGATGAGGGTGCCGACGAGGTTGAACTCGCAGTACCGGGTGTGGCAACATGGATCGTTCTAACGGTCTGTATGCTGGGTACGATCGGTCTCGGTCTCGTCCCGGGGCCGCTGCTGGAGCTTCTGCAGAATGCCTCAGCCTTCATCATTCCTGCCAAATAAGGAGGCTAGGTGGTTGTAACCGAAGAGGAGTTCACGAACTGGATTGCCGAGCGTACGCGCAGGGTCACTGACCGGCTCAAAGAGTCGGTGGTGACCCCGTTCGCCTTCGTCGAAGAAGCGTCGAGGTATCTGTTGGATGCGGGCGGAAAAATGTTCCGCCCCTCCCTAGTCTTCGCCGCCGGCGGCCTCGGTCATCCTGCCGAAGGCAGGACCCCCGGCAGCCGACTAGGGACCCAGGAAGCAGAAAACCCCTCCACCCCCGGTCATCCTGCCGAAGGCAGGACCCCCGGCAGCCGACTAGGGACCCAAGCAGCAGAAAACCCCTCCACCCCCGGTCATCCTGCCGAAGGCAGGACCCCCGGCAGCCGACTAGGGACCCA
>WQYJ01000057.1 GCA_009781325.1 Propionibacteriaceae bacterium
AGGCCGCCCCGCCAAGGAGCAGGCGCTGGCCCGCGTGCACAGGCACCGGGCGGTGCTCGTCCCGGTACTCCGGAGATGGATACCAGAGACCAAGGAAACGCAGGGCGTCCGCCGCGCGGGCGCAGTACGGCCCCCAGCTTCGGCGGTCCCAGTTCACCGCCTGGTGGTCCCGCTGGCCGCGGAGGCCGCGGAGGCCGCGCAGGGTCGGGAACTCAGGGTGCATTTGGGCGCGCTGGCGGACCCGCCCGGAAAAACAAGAAGTCGAAGAAGCTGCGCCGTCAAGAGTTCGACGAAATGGAAGCACCGACAATCTCCGGTGTGCGCATTCGCCAGGGTGAAGGTCAAACCATCAGGCTTCCGCGTGGTTCCTCACTGACAGATCTCGCCGAGAGGATCTCTGTTGATCCCGCCCAGCTAGTTCAGGTCCTCTTCAACATGGGGGAGATGGTCACAGCGACCCAGTCAGTGTCCGATGACACCCTGGAGATCCTCGGCACGGAGTTGAACTACGACATCCAGGTCATCTCTCCCGAGGACGAAGACCGCGAATTGCTCTCCGCCTTCGACCTTGGCTTTGGTGAGAACCTCGCCGATGAAGAAGACCTCGTCGTACGTCCGCCGATCGTCACGGTCATGGGCCACGTTGATCATGGTAAGACCAAGCTGCTTGACGCCTTCCGCGACACCAATGTCGTGGCTGGTGAGGCTGGTGGTATCACCCAGGCTATTGGTGCCTATCAGGTTGCTACGGAGGTTGACGGCGAAACACGGCCTGTGACCTTCATCGACACCCCAGGTCACGAAGCCTTCACCGCCATGCGTGTGCGAGGCGCGCAGATCACTGACATCGCCGTACTCGTCGTTGCCGCTGATGACGGTGTGATGCCTCAGACCATTGAGGCACTCAACCACGCTAAAGCCGCTGATGTACCCATCGTGGTTGCGGTGAACAAGATCGATAAAGAGGGCGCTGATCCGACCAAGGTACGCGGCCAGCTCAGCGAATATGGGCTGATCCCCGACACATATGGCGGTGACACCATGTTCGTCGATGTCTCCGCAGTAACCCGGGAAGGTCTCGATGACCTCCTAGCGGCTATCGTACTCACAGCAGATGCGGAATTAGACCTGCGTGTGGATCCGCATATGCCAGCCCAAGGCGTTGCTATCGAAGCTCACCTCGACCGCGGCCGCGGCCCGGTGGCGACGACTATCGTTCAGCGAGGGACCCTGCATATTGGGGATCCCATCGTGGCAGGCAACTCCTATGGCCGTGTGCGTGCTCTGATCAACGATCACGGTGCCATGGTGACTGAAGCCACTCCGTCGATGCCTGTTCAGGTCCTCGGTCTGACTGCAGTTCCTGGTGCTGGTGATAACTTCCTGATTGTTGACGATGAGCGTACGGCCCGTCAGATCGCGGAGCGGCGCGAAGCCCGAATGAGGGCTGCTGCACTGGCGAAGTCGACCAAGCGCCGTACTCTTGAAGACCTCTTCAAAGAAATGGAGAAGGGCGAAGAGCTCAACCTCATTCTCAAGGGCGATTCCGCAGGTTCGGTGGAAGCTCTGGAAGATGCTCTGGTTTCGATCGATGTGGGCGATGAGGTCTCCTTGCGGATTATCGACCGCGGTGTTGGTGCAATCACCGAAACCAACGTCACCCTTGCTGCTGCGTCGAACGCCATTATCATCGGCTTCCACGTGCGCGCCCAGGGTCATGCCACTCAGTTGGCTAACCAAGAGGGTGTGGACATCCGCTACTACTCGATCATCTACCAAGCCATCGATGATATCGAGTCCGCTCTCAAGGGTCTGCTCAAGCCGATCTACGAAGAAGAAGAGCGCGGTTCAGCTCAGATTCGTCAGATATTCCGCTCATCCAAGGCTGGGATTATCGCTGGCTGCATGATCATGTCGGGTACGATTCGTCGCCATGCCAAGGCACGTGTCGTTCGCGATGGGATCGTGATCGCCGAGACATCCATTAACACCTTGCGCCGCGAAAAGGATGACGTTGTTGAGGTCCGGGAGGGATACGAATGCGGACTAACCTTGGACGGTTTCTCTGATATTCGTCTCGAAGACATGGTGGAGACCTATGAAATGGTCGAAAGACCACGGGTCTGAGAGGAATGAACATGCCTGGAACCGGAGCACTCAAGGTCGCCGAACAGATCAAACTCATCACCGCCGAGATGCTGTCACGGAGGATCAAAGACCCTCGTCTGGGATTTGTGACAATCACTGATGTGCGGCTAAGCAAGGACTGGCAGGTAGCCCAGATCTTCTACACCGTACTCGGTGATCAGGAGGCTGCCGACGCCACCGCACACGCCCTCGAAGCAGCCAAAGGTCAGATCAGAACCGCAGTTGCTCGTGGTGTGAAGATGAAGTTCACCCCAGTTATTGAGTTCCAGCTCGATAGTTTGCCTGAGTCTTCCAACCAGTTTGAGGCACTGCTCGCTTCAGTGAAAGCCTCGGATGCGGAAATTGCTGCGAAGGCAGCGGGAGCTGAATTCTCAGGCGGGGAGTCCCCGTACAAGATCGACGAAGAAGATGGTGAGTAACCCGACCTATGGCCGACGATTTCGCTGTCAATGGCTTCCTTCTTATTGATAAGCCAGCCGGGATTACCTCCCAGCAAGCAGTCATCCGAGTAAAGAAGGCTCTGGGTGTACGCCGAGTCGGGCATGGGGGAACCCTAGACCCCATGGCAACAGGTCTGCTGATCATCGGGATTGGCCGAGCAACGCGATTGCTTGGTTACATCTCTGACAAGACAAAACAGTACGAAGCAACGATTCGTCTGGGCCAAGCAATGACCACCGACGATGCTGATGGTGATCCGCTGGGTGAGATCGTCGATGCAACGGCGATGCTCGACGACACTATCAAGGCCGCGATCAGTGCGTACGTCGGTGATATTGACCAGATTCCGAGTGCGGTGTCAGCAGTCAAGATCGACGGTAAGCCTGCCTACGCCCGGGTACGCGCCGGAGAGGAAGTCCAGCTCAAGGCTCGCCGCGTCACAGTCACTCGTTTTGAGTTGATGGGTCGAACTGATTTTGCACCGTGGGTAGCCCTGGATGTGCAAGTGGACTGCTCGTCGGGAACATACGTACGAGCCTTAGCTCGTGACCTGGGGCGTGACCTCGGCTGCGGGGCTCATCTGTCTGCACTGCGGCGTACCAAGATCGGCGAGATCGCCATCGCAGAAGCCAAAACTATTGACGAGGTGACCCTGGATGATGTGATCGACATGGGGGAGATGGCCAAACACATCGCTCCTGCTGCTCAAGTTGATGAGTCCCATCTTCACGACATCGCCGTTGGTCGCCCCATCGCCATGGAAGTACCTAGTGACCCAACAGCAGTTTTTTTTGGACAGCGGTTATTGGCACTTTATCGCCAGGATCCGTATGATCGTGATAAAGCATTACCAGTTGCGGTCTTTATTACTCCATCGGACCACATTCGAACCCGAGGACGTTCAAGCCTGGTAGACCCAGTAAAGGAGGAAGGGGGAGCTTGAGGTGACAAAGGTCATCGCTATCGGCAACTTTGACGGAGTTCATCGAGGTCATCAGGCTATTCTGAGGGCCGCGAGGGACTTGGCGGGGTCGGGAACAGTTGTTGCGATGACGTTCTGGCCTCACCCCATTTCGATTCTGCGTCCCGAGAAGACGCCGCCGCTCTTGTGTGACATCTCTGATCGAGTCACGCTGCTCAAACAAGCTGGTGCTGATGAGGTTTCCATCGTGGAGTTCACATCGTCCTTAGCTGGATGGACACCGGCTCAGTTTGTCGAGAAGATCCTATGTGCGCTGAATCCTACAGCGGTAGTTGTCGGGCAGAACTTCCGATTCGGAGTCGGAGCTCAAGCTGATGGTCACCAGATGCATGAGTTAGCTCACGGGCGCTTCGATGTCACTGTCCTGCCGATGATCCGTCTCGACGGACCCTTTGAAGGAAGGGTCTCATCGTCGCGGATACGGGCTGCGCTGATTGATGGTGACCCAAAATTGGCTTCGCAGATGCTGGGCCGCTGGTTCACGTACTCTGGAATTGTGGTGATGGGTGATCAGCGCGGGCACCAGCTCGGTTTCCCCACAGCTAACCTGTCGATCCCAACCAGGTGGGCCTGTCCGGCTGACGGAGTGTACGCAGGATATCTGCACCACGGCGACCAATGCTGGGGGGCTGCAATTTCGGTTGGGACCACTCCCACCTTTGACGGTGTCCAGCGCCGAGTAGAAGCACATGCGCTCGATCACAGCGATCTGAAGCTCTATGGCGAGAAGGTTGGGGTGGACTTCGTTGACTTCATCCGCGGTCAAATGCGCTTTGACTCGAAAGAGGCTCTCATTGCGCAAATGCAGAAGGACGTGGAGACAACGCGTGAGATTCTTGCGGCTCAGGAGCTCTAATTCTCAAGGATCACCGTCTTTTTGATGTAACAAACACCCGATGGGTGTATTGTGGACTTATTGTGCTACGCATTTCGTTGCGGGGAGGAGCACATGGCGCACGGGTGAAGGGAGGGAGCGGATGGAGCGGTTAAGTACTGTGGCTCCCGGATTGACGGTCCGAATCGTGCTTGCCCCTGGGGAGACCCAGCGCGCAATTGCGATCTCGGTCGCAAGGCAAGCTGCGTCGTGGACAGAACTGCAGGATAGTCGGGTTGAGAGCCTATTGACTGACCTGGAGGAAGGCCGACCCATCACTGAAACACAACTTGCAGGTGTGGGTGGTCTGATAGCGGAACTGGATGGGCAACAGTGGAACCAAGCTCAAAGAGGGGAGAAAACCAAAAAGGAATTAGAGGACGCATCATTAGTGGCCTATCACAAGGCGCGAGCTGCAGCCTCAGTGCTGTTTGCGGCTGATCCTGTCACACGAATTGCAGCACTGGAAGCAACATACGAGGCATACACTGCCATGGATGAGGGTTTTCAGGATGTAGTGACAACGGTCTACCAACTCGTGGAAGCGGCTCAGTCACCTGAACACAGGTGTCAATCTATGGAGTGTCACGTCAGCAAAGCAGCATAGATCCTGGGTAGGGCCTGTGGTCTTCATCGTGGGGAAACCCTTGTTTTGATACACTGGCGTGGCAGCCAGAGGTTAGACGGGATGGCAACCATGGAAGATGATGTGGCATGATATCGGGTGCTCATGCCGGGGAAACTGACTGCGTGGAGGTTCCGCACAGTCGCGTGTGGTATCCCTCTGCTCTGACCTTAGCTGTGGTCTTGGCGATGTTCGCTGTCGTGGGGCAGCATATTGATGCCACTGGTTCCTTCTTCGAGACAACACAAGGGCTGTTAGCCTGGGGCTTTGTCTTCGCGCAGATTCTCCTAATGAGCGGGTTATTCTACGCTGGCCTCGTTCTGCTTTTCCGAGGCTTGGATGCGCGTTGGGCTCAACCGAAACCATCCGGCCACGTTCTAGTCAGCCGAGTGAGACGACTGGGGATTCTTAGAACTCGCCCCGCACGGTTCTTTCGGCGCCGCCAAACCTTGTTCTTCATAGCGCTCATTGTGATCCTGTGGCTGCCGACGATCATCATTCTGCTCCCGGGAAGCGTCTACAACGATGCTTCCTTCCAGATTCGATCTGTGTTTCGCGGTACGTGGGCTGGTTTCAACCAATTCCCGATGCTCTCTAATCTAGTCATCGGCTACTTATTTGCCTTAGGGCGGTTGATCAGCCCCAGCGTGGGAGTATTCACCATCTGCTTGTTCGCCATCATTGTCAATCTACTTGCCTTTTCTCAACTGCTGAGAACCATGAAGACTCTAGGGGCCAGCTTCGCTTTCCGACTCGGTACAGCGCTGTTCATCGGAATCGTGCCTGACTTCGCTCTCACGGCGAATTGGGCTGTCAAGGATGCCATCTACATTCCGCTGTTTGTCCTGTTCACCGTTGCGCTGATACGGGTCTACCTGCGGCGAACAACTGTGAAGTTTCGCGATGCTTTTTATCTGATGGCTATGGGCGGTTTGATGTGCCTATTCAGACATGATGCGATCTATGTTGTCCTGCCCACGATCCTGGTGATGACTGGGTACGTGATTGTCACCCAATCCCGCACCTGGAAACAGAAGAAGCCTCAGTTCTCGCAACTAGTGCGAACCTCGTCTGGATGGATGGTTGTCGGGTTGTGCGTTTTCCTCGCGCTCTATTCCGCCCTGTATGTCCTGGGTGCCACCCATGCCACCACGGTCAAAGGAAAGGTCAGCGAAGAGTCGATGAGTCTGCCTCTGCAAATGGTTGCCAGAGTCGCGGTCAACCATCCAGAAGCTGTGAGTGAAGACGATCAACGCGTCATTGATCAGGTGTACCTCTATCGCACGGATCTGAGTCTAGAGGAACGCTACAGACCTACCAATGCTGACTGGGTCAAGGGATACAACATATTCATCACCTCGGGGCAATACGACGAATTCATGGCCTTGTGGCGGAAATACCTCGTGTCCCACCCGCGCACGATGCTCGATGGTGCGCTCAATCAAACCTACCTCTACTGGTATCCCTTCTCACCCAGGAATAACCACTCAGGCTATGGCTTGAACACCAACATCAACTTCCTCAACTTGTTGGAGAAAGAACCAGATTTCGCGCAATACTATGGGGATCAGCAACACGTTTTCAGTGATCAGACACGGCAGACCTTTGATCGCTATGTGACGTGGTTCCAGCGCGGCCCAATCACCAGCTTGTTTTCAGCAGGCAGCTATTTCTGGTTGCTGGCGGTTCTGGTGACACTGCTCCTGCGAAGAAAAGCCTTTCCGCCACTGACGATACTTCTTCCCTTTGCCATGCTGGGAGTCATCTGTTTGGCGGCGCCGATCAGCGGATTCATCCGATATGCCTTCCCCCTGATCGCATCCTCTTTCTTGCTGATCTCCTTCACCAACAGTACGCTTACTCACGCTGGACCCACAGTTCCCATCAGTGCCAAGGAGCACACGTGAACCCATCGCAGTATCGCATCGCGGCTATCGTACCGTGCTACAACGAGGAACTCACCGTAGCCCACGTTGTAGCCGGGCTGAAACAAGCTGTGCCTGACATCATTGTGTATGTCTATGACAACAACAGTACTGACCGGACCACGGAAGTAGCGAAGGGCGCCGGAGCCGTTGTTCGCTGTGAATCGCGTGTGGGGAAGGGCAACGCAATACGGCGAGCATTCGCCGACGTGGACGCTGACATCTACGTCATGATCGACGGTGACGATACCTACGACACAGCAGCCCTTCCGCAGATGATCACCACACTGATAGACGGCAACCTTGACCATGTTCTCGGCGTACGCACCCCTGGCGAAGTGGATGCGTACCGTAAGGGCCACGAAGCCGGAAACCGTATGTTCAACCGCCTGGTCGGCCGCCTCTTCGGTGAATCAGTAACAGACATGCTCAGTGGATACAGGGTCATGTCTCGGCGTTTTGTGAAGAGCTTTCCTGCGCTGTCCCACGGGTTCGAGGTGGAAACCGAACTCACGGTTCATTGCGTGAACCTTCGCGTACCTCAAGCAGAAGTTCCGGTGGGCTTCAAAGACCGGCCCGCGGGCAGCGAGTCCAAGCTGCGTACCTACCACGATGGGTTCCGGATTCTTCGCCTCATTGGTTCCCTCCTGCAGTACGAGCGTCCTGTGTTCTTCTACTCCGTGATTGCTGCTGTTTTCGCCATCGCCGGAATAGCGCTGGGTATCCCCGTTATCATCACCTTCATCCAAACCGGCTTAGTACCGCGACTTCCAACAGCCTTGCTGGCCTCATCTCTGATGATCATTGCTGTTCTGCTGTTCATGATCGGGATGCTCATGGGAGCACTTCTGCGCGGCCGCCAGGAAACTGCGCGTTTGGCCTATCTCTCCCATGGGGGAGTGCGCTAAAGAAATGCTGGCGCGAATCAAAGCCGTCCTCACACAGCGCTCCTTGCGCCGCTATCTGCTTGTCGGCGCCTTTAACACCGGCCTGGATCTAGCCCTCTACACTGCCTTGAGTGTGGGAGTCGGCATCCCGGCGCTGATCGCCAATGCCATGAGCACAACAATCGTGCTCTGCATCAGCTATTTCCTCAACCGCATCTGGGTTTTCAACTCCTCAGCCAATCTTGTACGTAGTTCAATACTCTTCGTTTCTGTCACCCTCTTTTCGGGATTGATTGTCCAGTCAGGGGTCATCTGGTGTGTTCTCGCCCTGGGAGGCTGGGCCTTTCCAACCTGGTCACCTGACCTTCTGAAGGTCATCGCCAAGGTCATTGCCATTGGTGTGGGAATGATCACCAATTACATCGGCTACCACTGGTTGTTCAAAGAAGATAAGAACCCAGATCCGCCAGCGCAGACATAGCTGGCCCATCCATTTAGGGTCCTCACAGACACTATGGTAATCTTGTGGGGCCGTATAGCGGCCGCGAATTGAGAGAGCTTGTCCATCAGGGGCAAGCATCGCGCAGCGAAAAAAGGAGTGGCACATGGATGCTGCTGAGAAGAAGAAGATCATCGAAGAGTACGCTATTGCACCTGGCGACACAGGGTCAGCCGATGTGCAGATTGCCCTCCTGAGCAAGCGTATCGCTCACCTGACTGAACATCTCAAGGTTCACAAGGGAGATCACCATTCGCACCGCGGGCTGATGCTCATGGTCGGCCAGCGCCGCCGTCTGCTGAACTACGTTGCGAAGCAAGATGTTGAGCACTATCGCGCATTGATCAAGCGCCTCGGGCTGCGTCGCTGACGCCGTCGGAGCGTTCCCTGTATGCTTGTATCACATACAAGTTCATAACCAAAGCGAGCGCGTCCTTACCTTCCATCGGGCACGGTCTTTGGTGGTGACTTTCGGGTCTTGAATGGCCCCGCGGGTCTCGATCGAAGACCGCCGCTGACTTGATGGCAATCGGATACGTCCTTGACTGGAAGCACTGAAGGCAGTGCATGCGTTCGCATACCTGAAAGGAAAATCATGGAAGGTCCAAACCTTCTCTTTACCGAGGCTGTTCTTGATAATGGTTCTTACGGTACCCATGTCGTCCGCTTCGAAACCGGCCTGCTCGCCCAACAGGCGGCTGGCGCGGCTGCGGTGTATCTGGACGACGACACCATGCTGATGTCGGCCACGACCGCGTCGAATCAGCCGCGTGACTCTATCGATTTCTTCCCGCTGACTGTTGATGTCGAGGAAAGAATGTACGCCGCCGGCAAGATTCCCGGCTCCTTCTTCCGCCGTGAAGGCCGTCCCCCCGAATCAGCTATTCTCGCTGCTCGTCTGGTGGACCGCCCGCTGCGCCCCTGCTTCGTGAAGGGTCTGCGCAACGAGGTGCAGGTCGTCATCACGATCCTGGCTCTGAACCCGAACGTGGTCTACGACACCCTGGCCATCAACGCCGGTTCGATGTCCACCACACTGGCTGGTCTGCCGTTCATCGGCCCAGTCGGCGGACTTCGTATCGCTCTGATCAAGGATCAGTGGGTGGCCTTCCCCACCTTGGATCAACTCAAGGAAGCTACCTTCGATATGGCTGTGGCCGGTCGCGTACTGCCCGACGGCGATGTTGCGATCATGATGGTCGAGGCTGAGGCAACGGCCGGTACCTGGGAACTCGTACGATCCGGGCGGACTGCCCCAACCGAAGAAGTGGTTGCCCAAGGCCTGGAAGCCTCCAAGCCCTTCATCAAGGCGCTGTGCGACGCACAAGCTAAGTTGGCTGCCCAAGTTCCGAAGGCTGTCAAAGCCTTCCCGGTCTTCCTCGACTACGAAGACGATGTCTACCAAGCAGTCAGCGATGCCGCCAAGGCGCGTTTGAGCGAAGCCCTGACAATTTCTGCCAAGCAAGAGCGCAACGAAGCTGTAGAAAACCTCCTGGCTGACCTGCACACTGAGCTCGATGAACTCTTCGTGGAGCGGGAGAAGGAGATCACCGCAGCCTATCGCTCCTTGACGAAGACAATCGTCCGTGACAGGACCCTGCGTGAGAAGGTACGTATCGATGGTCGTACCCCGACTGACATTCGTCCTTTGTCGGCTCAGATCGGTGTCATTCCCAGAGTCCATGGTTCTGCTCTGTTCATGCGCGGCGAAACTCAGATTCTTGGTGTATCCACACTCAACATGCTCGACATGGAGCAGAAGCTCGACACCCTGGCACCTGAGACAACCAAGCGCTACATGCACAACTACAACTTCCCGCCGTACTCCACTGGTGAGACCGGACGCGTGGGTTCCCCCAAGCGCCGTGAAATCGGCCATGGTGCACTCGCCGAGCGCGCTCTGATTCCGGTTGTCCCGGATCGCAGTGAATTCCCGTACGCCATCCGTCAGGTTTCTGAAGCTCTGGGATCCAATGGGTCCACATCCATGGGTTCGGTGTGCGCATCAACCCTGGCTCTGCTCCATGCTGGTGTTCCGCTGAAGGCTCCAGTGGCTGGTATCGCCATGGGTCTGATGAGCGAGGAAATCGATGGGGAGCGTAAATATCTCACCCTCACCGACATCCTGGGTTCTGAGGATGCCTGGGGCGACATGGACTTCAAGGTCGCTGGCACATCTGAGTTCGTGACCGCACTACAGCTCGACACCAAACTCGACGGTATTCCTGCCGATGTTCTGGGTGCAGCTCTGCTCC
>WQYJ01000058.1 GCA_009781325.1 Propionibacteriaceae bacterium
ATGTACTGCTGAACCGCGATCGGGATGGTCTTGTATTCAGATCCAATGACCAGGTACGGCAGGAGGTAATCATTCCAAATCCACATGGCATTCAGGATCGCAATGGTGACTGCTGTGGGGCGAAGAATCGGGAAGATCACAGTGAAGAAGACTCTCCACGGAGATGCCCCGTCAATCATGGCAGCCTCTTCAATTTCGATAGGAATAGCTCGAATGAAACCCACGAAGATGAACACTGATAACCCGGCTCCAAACCCGGCGTAAAGAAGGATGATCCCAAACGGGTTATCCAGGTGTGCCACATTCGCCACCTTAGACATGGTGAACATCACCATCTGGAAGGGAACGATCATTGAGAAGACGAAGAGGTAGTAGAGCAAGGATGTGTACCATGCTTTGACTCTGGCGATGTACCAGGCGGTCATCGAAGTGACCAGGATGATCACTGCTACCGAGGCGATGGTGATGAAGAAGGAGTATCCAGCCGCTGCAAAGAAACCAGTTCTCGAAACCCCTGATGTGTAGTTTGCCCCTGCAGAGAAGGACTCCGCATCGGGGAAAGCAAAGGGTGCCTGTGAGATGAAGAGGTTCCCCTTAAAGGAGTTCATCAGCACCAGTGCCAGAGGAACCAGCCAGAGCAGTGACAACACCAGCAGTGCAAGGAAACCTACGGTATTGAAGACTTTCGTACGCGAACTCATCCTTCCACCTCCTTACTGCGTGTCAGTCGTAACTGGAGGAAGGCAATGATGGCAACAAAGACGAAGAAGACCACGGCTTTGGCCTGCCCCACACCTTGATGGTTACGCATATTGTAGAAAGTTCTGAAGATATTGAGAGCCAAGCCCTCTGTTTCGTTCTGAGGTGCTCCAGCGGTCAGTGCTAGGTTCTGGTCGAAGAGTTTCAGACAGTTGGCCATGGTCAGGAAAGTACAGATCGTCACCGACGACGCCACCATGGGAATAGTCACATGAACCAGTTTGCGCCAGAAGCCTGCAGCATCGATGTCGGCTGCCTCGATCACCTCTCCGGGAATGTTTTGAATACCGGCGATATAGATGATCATCATGTAACCGATCATCTGCCAGTTCACGACGACCACGAGGCCCCAGAAGCCGTAGGCAGAGCTATATGTGAGGTCTTGGGAGAAGAGTTGACCCAGAATTCCATTGATCAGCAACTGGAAAACATAGCCCAGTACGATCCCGCCGATGAGGTTGGGCAGGAAGAAGACTGCCCTGAAGATATTGGTGCCTTTGATGGCTTTTGTCAGCAGCATCGCCAAGGCGAACGCTATGACGTTAACGGTGATGACCGAAACGACTGTAAATCGTACGGTAAACCACAAAGCATTGAGGAAATCATTGTTCTCTGTGAATGCCAAGACATAGTTCTGGACCCCTACCCACTGAGCATCGTCCACAGTTCTAAAAGTTGTAAACGACAAAAACAGACCCATTCCAAAAGGAATGAGGAAGGCCAAGGTGAAAGCTAAGAAGGTCGGCAAAGCGAAGAGTGGAAACCATTTCCTGATGTACTTTGACACTCTCATAATAGATATCCTTCTGGAAAATAGGTGTTGGCGCAAGACCCACTTGCGCCAACACCTTTAGTGTGAATACTTATCTGGCTTGGGCCTCCCACGTGGAAATGACATCCTCGGAGACCTGTTCCCAGGTCATCTTTCCTTGAGCGTAGCTCAGCAGGTCAGCACCGAATCCGTCTTTCCAGTCCTGAGAGGGGAAGATCAGCATCGCATCCCAGGAAACAGAGGTGACTCCATCCTTGTTCATCCATACCTGGACACTTTGGGCCAAGGGGTCCGAAGGAGTCTCAGCAGCGGTGAATGTGTCGAATGGAGCATTCAAACCTAGATCATTGGCGACGAAAGCTTTGCCCTTTTCTGAGGAGAACAGCCACCACAGGAAGTCCAAAGATGCCTGCTGATCAGCCTTCGAAACCTTCGAGTTAATCGAGAAGTAGTTCTCTGTTCCGATGGCTAGACCCTGTTTCTCTTCACCAGTAACACCGATGTACATCGGCAGGAAGCCTACATCTTCGGCCAAGACGGTATTTCCCTGTACGTCAGAGATTTGCTTCCATGCCCAGGTTCCATTCTGAACCATTGCTGATTGTCCCAGTGCAAACTCAGCCATGGACTCATCAACGGTCTTGGCACCCAGTTGGGTCTTGTCAGTGGTGGAGTTGTTCAGATAGAGATCGAAGAGCATCTGCATGTTATCGCCATACTCGAAGGTCACTGTTGGTGGGGTAACACCTTCAGATAGGTCAACCTTGTTCTTGGTGAACTCATAGTAGAACGGGACGTTGGCAAGATGGGTCTGCCAGCGCCAGTCCTGACCTGGCTTCAGAGAGGTGTTCGAGAAGACTCCGGTAATTCCCAGAGCGTCCTTCTTGGCTGTCATGTCTTCAACTACTGCCTTCAAAAGATCGAAGGTCACAATCTCTTCAACAGAATTGATGGATACAGCCTTGTCGGCCATTGCAAAGTAGGCTTTCATGATTGCGTTGTTGTAGATGATCCCATAGGCCTCAACAACATACGGTATTCCGAAAACTCCGTCACCCGAGGTAATAGCAAGCGACTGATCAGCCAGATGGGCATAGAGCTGCGAGTCTTTCACATCAGCGGTGTAGTCCTTCCAGTTTGAATACCCAATCGGGCCATTAATCTGGAAGATGGTTGGCGGAGATGACTTGGCAATCTCAGATGTGAGTGTTTGTTCGTAGGTTCCGGAAGCGGCGGTCACGACCTTGACATCAACGCCTGTCTCTTCCTTATAAGCCGCAACGATTTCCGTATAAACATCCGCGACCTCAGGCTTGAAGTTCAGGAAGTAGACAGAGCCTGTTCCCGTTGCTCCGCCATTATCATCGGTCGTACTGCAGCTTGTTACAGCAAAGGCAAGGGCCAGGGCAATGCCGACACCGAGCACTCGAGTCATGATTTTCATGCAATCCTTCTTTCCGGTTTTTTGTGGGGATGGTCCCCTCTTGCTTAACTGAGATCGTTTCCGGTAACGTTCTCAGTACTTGATATCGTCAGTCTATAGTGATACCGCCGTCCTACGTCAATAGGTGTTAACAAATCGTTACCAAATATCTATGAAGGGGCTACTCAGATGGAGTATTTAGTGGACATTTGGCAGAAATATCTTCCGCATGCCCGGTGGTTTGCCTCCAAGGGTTTACCCATTTCCTCGGTGTCTATCCGCCCCCTGCCCTGGTATACAACCACCGACCAGATATGGGTACGCTCTGAGCTGCTTGAGGTGGACCTAGTCGACCTGGTAGAGACCTACCACCTTCTCGTTGGTTATCTGGAGCTCGGCACCGGCGAGCCGGAAGCTCTCATCGGCACCTGTGAACTCGACGGACGCGGGATGGCAGATGTGGTTGATGTTCCATCCTCACCATCAGCAATGAGAGCACTGCTCACTGCTCTGGTGAGTCCCGATGCTCATGGCGTCCATTGGCACATGACTCCGCCTTCACCCACGTCCTCCACCTCTGTGTTCTCGGGGGAGCAATCCAATACGACGGTACGTATCGGTGAAGACACCCTGTTTAAAGTTCTCCGCAAGATCACCCCCGGACCTAATCTTGAGTCGGCCACGATGGCAGCTCTTGGGCCCTCCACGGTCATCCCCCGCTTGATTGGCACCCTATCTTCTCCAGATTCTGTCTATGAGTTGGGCATCTTTAGTGAGTGGGTGAGCCATGCTCGCGACGGTTGGTCGTACTGCCTCGAAGCCTGTCAGGCTGGGCGCAGCATCACCGATGAGATCTATGATCTCGGCGTTGCCCTGAAGGCTCTGCACACCAACATGGCAGAAGTCTTCGGAACCTCGACTATTGAGGGCTCGCTCATCGCCTCCGCGATGAGAAGTCGTTTAGAGAGCGCTTGTTCTCAAGTTGAGGAGATTAGCGGATGGCGCACCTCGCTGAATTCTGTTTTTCATTGTGACCCAGCTCCCATCCAGATTCAGCGAGTCCATGGAGATTTTCATCTCGGCCAAGCCCTGATCTCGGGTTCTGGATGGACAATCATCGACTTTGAGGGAGAACCGCTGAAGAGTCCCGAAGAACGCGCAGCACCCGATTCGGTCTACCGAGATATTGCTGGGCTCATCAGATCCCTGGACTATGTACGCAGTACTCTGTCGGCCCACCGAGGCGACTGGGTTGAACAGTGGTATCTCGAAGCCCGCAAATCTTTCCTCGACGGATATCTGGGGATCGAGGAGTTACAGACCAATCTTTTGCGGGCGTACGAGGTGGACAAAGCCATCTATGAAATGGTCTATGAGGCACGAAACCGCCCCAGTTGGACCGACATCCCACGCCGTGCCATCCAAGACATCATTGAAGAACTCGAAAAATAACCAGTTACCTCATCAGGATGCGGTCACACTCTGCACAGCGAAGCACCTCATCGGGTGCTGCTTTCAGATACGAGTTGTAGTCCGCTACTGTTGCCTCCAGATCGCAGCCCAAGCAGCGTCGTCCTTCTAGTTTTGCAATACCGATCCCACTGGCCCGAGTCCGGATCTTTTCGTATAGCGCCATCAGATCTGCAGCGATGGGTTGTGCTGTCTGAGCTCGTTCTTTGCTGAGTTCCTTGGATTCACCGGCTAAGTGTGAAACCTCGGTGTCTCGTTGTTCAACAAGTTTGTGGAGTTCAGCTTCGAGTCCGCCTGCCTGCGCGGTAATGTCATCGAAAGTGGCCTGGGCGCTTTCCATGGCTTCCATGGTCTCCAAGGCGGTATCTTCCAGATCCGAGATACGCTGTTTCAGGTGCTGGATCTCTTCCAGAGCAGCAGGCAGGGCCTTGGGGTCCATGAGGCCTTCATCGACTCTCTTTTGGTTGCGCACCAATCTCTCACGAACCGGAACAACATCTGCCTCGCTGCGCTGAGCAAGAGATGTCGCATCACTGAGTGCTGTCTTCGCAGCAATCACCTCGTCACCGATCTGGGTACGCCGAGTCAGCAATGCAGCAATCTGGGCGTGGATGGGCAGGGCCAACGCCTTATGCTTAATCTTGTCGATGGCAGTATCGAGGGTTTGGACATCGTAGAGTCGCATCAGATCCGTGGGGTCAGCCTTCATACTCAGTCATCCTACCGGCTACCGGCGTAGACTTTTCCCATGACAAAGAAGGCGGCTGGCAAACTCCCGAATCGTATGGTTCCTTACTCGCAGGCATTTAAGACTTTTATCTGCCAGGATTGGGCTGATTACCCGGTGGATCAACGCGAACCTTGTGCGGTAAATGCCTACACTCCCGCCAGGCGTCAAGCCATCCAGGACCTATTCCCCGATGACCGCATCGTTATTCCAGCAGGCGGTTTCAAGCAACGTTCCAATGACTGTGACTACCGCTTTCGACCCCATTCCGCCTTCAGTCATCTCACCGGTCTCGGTGAGGACTTTGAACCCGATGCAGTCTTGGTCATCGAAGCAGGCCAAGCCCGGCTCTATTTCCATGCTCGTGTACCGCGTACTGATCCAGAGTTCTATTCGTCAGCTAACTATGGGGAGATGTGGGTGGGGCCTCGCCCGTCCCTGGAGGAAATGTCCCGTTATACAAACCTGACGGTTGTGGATTCCTCACAGTTGAACGCTGACTTAGCTGCTCCTGTGAAGTCCACAGGCAAGTTGAGGATCACACCAGGAGCGGACCCCAAGGTTGAAGCCCTTGTTCATGCTCTGCGCGGAAGAGACGACGATGCTGACCGGGAACTCGAGTCCGCCTTGTCTGAGCTGCGCCTGATCAAGGATGCCTATGAGATCGACCAGATGGACCAAGCCTGTGCCGCCACACTGACCGGATTCGAAGCTGTGATTGCCGACATCCCCGAAGCGGTACGCCGTGGGCGCGGTGAACGCTGGGTGGAAGGAATCTTTGGACTCCACGCACGCCACCTCGGTAATGCTGTGGGCTATGACACTATCGCCGCTTCCGGAGATCATGGATGCACCTTGCACTGGATTCGCAACGATGGTGATTTGCGTCCTGGTGATCTTCTCCTGCTTGATGCCGGAGTTGAGCTTGATTCTCTCTATACCGCTGACGTCACTCGTACTCTTCCGATCTCGGGGAAGTTCACACCAGCTCAGCGCAAGGTTTATGACGCAGTCCTCGCAGCTCAGCAAGCCGGCATGGATGCTGCCAAGCCGGGGGCAGCCTTTATCGATGTTCACCAAGCCGCAGTACGAGTGATTGCCCAGCATCTGGTCGACTGGGGAATCCTGGATGTCGATCTTGAGGAAACACTGTCGGACCAGGGAGGACAATTTAGGCGCTGGATGGTACACGGCACTTCCCATCACCTTGGCATTGATGTTCATGATTGTGCCCAGGCGCGCAGGAAGCTCTACCGAGGCGGCACGCTGAAGGCAGGGATGATCATCACAGTTGAGCCCGGAATCTACTTCAAGTCCACCGATCTGCTGGTTCCTGAAGAATTCCGCGGCATCGGGATTCGTATCGAGGATGACATCTTGATCACCCAGGATGGGTACCGCAATCTATCTGCAGACTTCCCGCGTGACGCGGATGCTGTCGAGGCCTGGATGGCCCAGGTTCAGTCACGCTGATCCAACGCGCGCCTTTGCTAGGAGAGTTGCTGCCAGTTTCACTCCGGCTTCGTCAACCATTTCTTTGTCGACCTCAATAGCACCAGTGAAGCCGCCTGCACTCGAGCACGCCTTGTCGTACTCTTCGATGATGCGCTGGGCCCTAGACACCACCGCTTCACCGGGGGTGAAGAGCTTATTGCCCCACTCCACCTGGTCGGGATGAAGAACCCATTTTCCGTCGTACCCGAGTGCTGCTGCTTTCGCTGCTGAGGCAATGAAGCCGTCCAGATCACGGATACCGACGAAAGGTCCGTCAATGGCTTGGAGCCCATGAGCACGCGCCGCCACGAGGATAGCCATGAGCGGGTAGTGGAAAGCATCAGCCAAGTACCCCTCCGGCTGCGAGCCCACAGACAGACTCCCCATCCCCATCGATGCCATGTAATCCCCCGGCCCGAAGACCAAAGACACCAGACGCGGCGAGGAACCAGCAATGGCATTCACAGCGGAAATCCCCTTGGCTTCCTCAATCTGGGCCTCGATACCGATCTGGCCGATCGGCAGCCCCGCCTTGGTTTCGATCTGGGTCAAAATCATGTCAGTTGCGCGTACGTGATCAGGTCCGGTCACCTTGGGCAGGACAACAGCATCGATCTTGTCGCCGGCTTGGCCAACGATTTCGAGCAGGTCTTCGGTGGTCCACGGGCTGGTCCAGTCGTTGACCCGCACGGTGATGCAGTCGGCTGCAAACCCTTGCGGGTCGTGAAGAGCCTCAACGATCCTTGCCCGGGATTCTTCCTTGGCACCGGGAGCCACAGCATCCTCTAAGTCAAGGAAGATGGCGTCGACATTCAAGGTTCGTGCTTTGGTGATGAAACGGTCCGAGGAGCCTGGAACAGCGAGGATCGTACGGCGAGGCAGAGAGCTATGCATGACTCCACCATAATGGACTCAACTCGAATTCTGTATGATCCACGCGATAAGCTAGGCCGGTGAATGAAACCCATCCTCTTTATAAAGATGTCGTCAATGCCCTCAACACCGTGATGGACCCCGAACTTGGGCGCTCGATTACCGAGTTGAAGATGGTTGAGTCTATCGACATCGATGATGATTCCCGCGTCAAGGTTCATATCCTTCTGACAACTCCTGCATGCCCGTTGAAGGCTCGCTTTACTTCGGATGTGACAGAGGCTGTGGGAGCCATTGATGGTGTCAGCGGCGTCGAAGTCACGATGGGGGCGATGAACCCAGAGCAGCGGGACTCTCTGAGGAACCGTCTCCAGGGGATCCCCAACGACATCCCCTTCGCTCGAGAAGACAATCTGACTCAAGTGATTGCTATTGCTTCTGGGAAGGGTGGGGTTGGCAAGTCCTCCCTGACGGTGAACCTAGCCTGCGCTCTTGCAGAACAGGGCTTTAACGTCGGACTCATTGATGCAGACATCTATGGTCATTCAGTACCCGATCTGATGGGGATCGCTGAAGACGACGGCCCGACTTCTATCGAAGGGATGGAGCTGATCCTTCCCGTCGAAGCCCACGGCATCAAGATGATGAGCATTGGGATGATGAAACCAAGCCGAGACCAGGTTGTTGCTTGGCGTGGTCCCGTGGTGGATCGTGCAGTCTCCCAGTTCCTGTCTGAAGTCTTCTGGGGTGACCTTGACTTCCTGCTGATCGATCTGCCCCCGGGTACGGGCGACATCGCCATCGGACTCGGCCAGAAACTGCCGAACGCCGAAGTCATTGTGGTCACTACTCCCCAGCATGCCGCTACTGAGGTTGCTGAAAGAGCAGGCACCATGGCTGCAATGCTCACCCAGCGCGTCATCGGCGTGGTGGAAAACATGAGTTACTTAGAGACCACCTGCCCCCATTGCAGCAAGTCCCACAGGGTTGACGTCTTTGGATCCGGCGGTGGTTCACTGATCGCAGCGAACCTCAGTTCACGCTTGGGCTACGACGTACCGCTTCTTGCAGAGATTCCGTTGGAACCGCAGGTACGCATGGCTGGAGACGAAGGAAAACCCTTTGTCATCCAGGATCGGAGTCATCCAGCAGCGCAAGCAGTGTGGGCACTGGCGCAGCGGCTGGGAACACGCAAACGTAATTTGGCAGGAACCCGGTTGAAGCTGGACCTGAATTAGACCTAAGCTGGACAGCGGAAAAAGGAGAACACAAGATGTCCAATTACACACAAAGAGTTTATGACTCCCTGGCTGCCAGGGTCCCCTGGGAGAAAGAATTCCTGCAGGCAGTCCATGAGGTTTTCAGTTCGATCCAGCCAGCGGTTGACGCCAACCCTGCGATCGAACAGTACTCGATTCTGGAACGGATGATCGAACCAGAACGCCAGATCAATTTCCGCGTGTCCTGGGTGGACGACGCCGGTCAGGTTCAGGTGAACCGTGGTTTCCGCGTTGAGTTCAACTCCGCGATCGGTCCTTACAAGGGTGGTCTGCGCTTCCACAAGTCGGTGAATGCCTCGATCCTGAAGTTCCTCGGATTCGAACAGGTCTATAAAAATGCTCTGACCGGTCTGTGGATGGGTGGGGGCAAGGGCGGCTCCGACTTTGATCCTCACGGCAAGTCCGAGGGTGAAGTCATGCGTTTCTGCCAGGCCTTCATGTCTGAGTTGTTCCGCCACATTGGCCCGAATACTGATGTTCCTGCTGGAGATATCGGTGTTGGCGGTCGTGAGGTTGGATTCCTCTTCGGGCAGTACAAGCGTCTGGTCAACGAGTTCACTGGTGTCTTGACCGGCAAGGGTCTGGACTTCGGCGGGAGCCTGGCGCGTACCGAAGCAACAGGGTACGGCCTGTGCTACTACACCCAAGAGGTTCTGCGCGTACTGATGAATGATTCCTTTGAAGGCAAGATCGTCTCGGTGTCCGGCTCTGGGAATGTTTCCATCTTTGCGACTGAGAAGGCGCAGTCTATGGGTGCGACCGTACGAGTGATGAGCGATTCCTCCGGGTATATCTATGACCCCGATGGCATTGATTTGGCGTTGGTGAAGAAGATCAAGTTGGTTGACCGCGCTCGTATTTCGGTGTATGTCGACTCCCGCCCGAATGCGAAGTTTGTGGCTGGCAAGAGAGTCTGGGAAGTCCCCTGTGACATCGCTTTGCCCTGTGCAACTCAGAATGAGATCTCCGCTGATGATGCCCAGGATCTGATCAAGAATGGTGTGAAGATGGTGGCTGAGGGTGCCAATATGCCCACCACCCCTGAAGCCATTGAAGCTTTCCGCGCCGCCGGTGTCCTCTACTGCCCAGGTAAGGCCTCTAATGCTGGCGGTGTGGCAGTTTCTGGTTTGGAAATGTCCCAGGATTCCCTGCGTCTACAGTGGACCTTCGAGGAAGTCGATCAGCGCCTGCAGAACATCATGACCAAGATCGTGTCCGACTCCCTAGCAGCAGCCAACAAGCACGGCCTAGGAAACGACCTCATGAACGGCGCCAATCTAGCAGGCTTCGAAAGAGTAGCCGGTGCAATGATCGCCCAAGGCGTAATCTAACCCCCGGTCATGCTGCCGTAGGCAGTACCTCCGGCGGCTAATCTATGGACTTGGGAGGAGAACTCGACTGAAGACCCTACGTTGGCTGCTGGGGGTCCTGCTTGGCGGCAGGATGTCCGGTGGTTGGGTTCCTATGCGGGTGGATGTCAGAGAGCTGAGTTTCTTGCTTCTTCTTTATTCTCGGCGTGGGGGGATGAAGCTTCGGCCGTCAATAATGATGACTTCTTGTCCGGCTGGGGTGTACCAGGTGAAGCATCCTTCGGAGGTTTGTTCGAGTCGCCAGCCGGCGTGTGTTTTGAGTCGGTGGGCGCGCCGGGACAGGGGTCCGAGGTTGGAGACTCTGGTTTGACCGGTTTCGCCTGCTCGGTAGGGGTTGGTGTGGTCGAGGTCGAGGTGTCTGG